>CAKMQM010000131.1:0-2813 GCA_927911615.1 uncultured Xylanimonas sp. | reverse complement strand
GCAGCGAAGAGACGCCAGCGACCTCCCGAGCGCGAGCCGGCGACCGACGACGAGGCCCCCGAGCAGCCAGCCAAGGCCTCCGTCCACTCCCCCGACCGACGGATGGGCGCAGCGCTGTCCGACGCCCGCATCGGGGTGGGTGGCGACAGCGATTGCGACGCTCGTCGCCGCTCTCATTCGACTGCCCGGACTGGGCAACGTCCGCACGCTCATCTTCGACGAGACCTACTACGTGAAGGATGCCTGGTCACTCCTCGCCCTCGGATATGAGGGAACGTGGGCGAAGGATGTCGACACCGCGTTCGCCAATGGGGACACTTCCGGCCTGTCCGCGGTGGGCGGCTATCCCGTTCATCCGCCGACGGGCAAGTGGCTGATCGCGATGGGCATGAAGTTCTTCGGCCAGTCGGATCCGGTGGGGTGGCGCATCGCGGCGGCGATCTGCGGCGTCATCACCGTATTCCTTCTGTGCCGCCTCGCGCAGAACCTGTTCCGCTCCCCCGCCATCACCCTCCTCGCAGGCCTGTTCCTGGCGACGGACGGCATGGCGATTGTCATGAGCCGCACGTCCATCCTCGACGGATTCCTGGCGATGTTTGCGCTGGCCGCATTCCTGTGCGTCGTGAAGGATCAGCACATGGCACAGCCCGCACTCATCGCCAAGCTGGCGGCATGGGATGGACTGGGCGAGCCGAGGCAGGGGTGGCGCTCCGCCTGGGAGCACCTCACACTGCGCGATCGCCGCCCCTTCGCGATCGGCCCCAATGCGGGAAACCGCCCGTGGCTCTTCGCGGCCGGCATCTGCACCGGGCTCGCCTGCTCCGTCAAGTGGTCCGGCATTTACGTGCTCGCCTTCCTCGGGCTGTTCGTCGCGCTGCGCGAGGTGACGTGCCGCTGGCGAGCGGGACATCCGACGCCGATCCGCGGAGCACTCCTCGCAGACGTGTGGTGGGCATTCGTCCTCATGGTTCCGACCGCGATTCTCACGTACGTAGCCTCCTGGTTCAGCTGGTTCACACACTCCTCCGCTCACGGGCACGGTCGTTCCGGCATTTCGGGATTCGCCGGACAGCTGGCCGACCTGTGGCTCTACCACAAGGAGATGTGGACATTCCACAACGGACTGAACACGCCCCACAAGTACCAGTCCAACCCATTCACATGGCTCGCACAGGTGCGCGCAACCTCCTTTTACTGGAACAACGGCGAGGCCGTGATGGGCTGCCGATCGGGCAAGTGCGCGAGCGACGTCGTCGCCCTCGGCAATCCCCTCCTATGGTGGGTGGGCATCGGCGCCCTGCTACTCGTCCTTGTCGCCACGTTCTACTACCGCAATTGGCGTGTGGGCATCATTGCCCTCGGCTACATCGCCTTGTACGTTCCGTGGCTCGCTTATGCGCATCGCACGATCTTTGTTTTCTACACCGTTGCATTTGCGCCTTTCGTCGCCTTGGCGGTCGCATGGATGGTTGGGCTCCTCGCGGGGTGGGTGACGATGGACGGATCGCCCACACCCGCGCCAGCCTCCCGTCGCACACAGGTCACGGGGTGGGCCACTGCAACGCTCGTGACGATCGCGATCCTCGGCTGCGCCATCTACTTCATGCCGCTGTGGCGCGGGGACGTCGTAGACTACGACTTCTGGCGCGCCCACATGTGGCTGCAGAGCTGGATCTGACGATCCACAAAGACCCCAACGGGTACGGGTGTGGCCCGGCAGTGTCCTGCCGGGCCACACCCTTACTCTGAGCGACCCCTTCGAAGAGCCCCCGGCGCTCAACAACGGTCGAAAGACGACTCACAGCGAGCACCATCACACACCGTCACCACAATCACTCGAAAACCGCTCAGAATCGCACCTCACGCCAGCGACGCGAGCAGTTCGCGGATCTGGACGCCGAGCTCCTCGGAGGGCGCGAAAACGCCATCCTGGAAGTCGGAGCCGAGGTTGATGCCAACCTGCTGCTCACGCACGTCGGCGCCGAAGGTCGACAGGATCTCACGCAGGTGCTCAAGCGGCTTGACCGCGCCGTACCAGGAGTAGCCGACCAGACCAACGGCCGTCTCCTTCAGCGTGGCCGGAGGCAGGTAGTCAATGGCGTTCTTCAGCGCTGCCGGCACGGAGTGGTTGTACTCAGGCGTCACGAACAGGACAGCATCGTTTGCCTCGATGTTCGCGCGGAGACGAACAGCCTCGGGCAGCTCGGGAGCCTGCATCGAGGGCGGCATTTCCTCCGCGAAGAGAGGAAGGTTGTAGTCACGCAGATCAAAGAACACGGTCTGCACGCCCTCGACCTGACGAGCCTGGTCCTCGATCCAACGAACAACCTGCTCACCGGCGCGACCGGGACGAACGGAGCCAAGAATAACGGCAACGGAAGCCATGACGTTTCCTTTCGAAAGCTTATTGAAACGTCAACTACTATAGTTCGCCGCAAAGCTTGACACAAGGACAGTCACTATCGTTTAGGACACAAGTCCCATGGTGCCGCAGCGTACCGATCCCTCTGGTGACGGCACAAAACCCACGCGCAACAGACTTTGCAGATGATACGCGAAGGGCCTCATCCAAACACGGATGAGGCCCTTCGACTTGAGGTGTGTTGTGGCGGTGTCCTACTCTCCCACAACCTGGCGGTTGCAGTACCATTGGCGCTGCCGGGCTTAGCTTCCAGGTTCGGAATGGAGGCTGGGCGTTTTCCCCGGTGCTATGACCACCACAAGTTTGGTGTTCAACACGGTCCCCCATGGTTTGGTGGGGGGTGTGGGTTGATCGTGGTTTGTATAGTGGTTGCGGCTGTTGTGCTGTTGCT
>CAKMQM010000130.1:0-3620 GCA_927911615.1 uncultured Xylanimonas sp. | reverse complement strand
TCCGGGCCTCGTGCCCCTCCTGAAGCGCGAGGCCACCCCTGGCACAATGGGACCATGGGTCTGTCGTTTCTGGGAGTGATCGCTGCCCTCGCCATGTATGCGGTGAGCGTGGCGCCGTCGCTGATGGCGCGCTCCTGGGCGTGGCACGCGGTCGCCTCGGGCGTCCTCGTCTCCTGCGGGTACGTCGGCGGCGTCATCGTCCAGAACGTGGGCGCCCGCATCATCGCTATGACGGGCCTGACCATCCGCGCATCCGAGCCCGTCGAGATCGGCTTCCGCGTCTGCGCCGCAGTACTCTTCGCGATGTGGTGGCTGTACGCCGTCATCCAGTCGTATCGCCGGGCCCGCGTCGCCGCCAGACTCGTGAGCATGCCGGGAGAGACCTTCGGAGAGTACCTCCTGGGAACTGCCGGAACCGTCGTCGTCGCATGGTGCCTCATCGCGATCGTGGGTGCTCTGAACAGTCTCGGACGCATGCTTATCGCCGCGCTCGGTGACTACATGCCGCACCCGATTGCGGTCGTCGTCGGCGTGGCGATCCTGACCGTCATCGTCTTCTTCCTGACCTCGAACGTGATCCTGCGCGGCGGCATCGGCTTCTTCCGTCATCATGCCGAGCAGATGAACATGCGCACCGCGCGCGGCATCTACAAGCCCTTCGTCCCCGAGCGCTCCGCCTCCCCGGCCTCGCCCGTCACGTGGAGTCGGTCGGAGGGCAGGGGCGCGTCTTCCTGGGGCGCGGCCCCTCGCGCCTCGACATCGCCCAGGTCACCGGCGGCGAGGCGATGGAGCCGATCCGCGTCTACTCCGGCATGCCCACGGGTGGGGCGGGCATCGAGCAGGCCGCGGCGACGGTGGTCGCAGAGCTGCGCCGCACGGGTGCCTTCGATCGAGCCGTCATCCTCATTGCCGCGTCGACCGGCTCGGGCTGGGTCGACGAGTGGCAGGTCCAGCCCCTCGAGTTCCTGACGCGCGGAAACTGCGCCACCGCCTCGCTCCAGTACTCCTACGTGCCGTCGGCCCTCAACTGGCTGACCGGCCTCGAGCCGGCGCAGGAGGCCTCGGCAGCGCTCTTCCGCGCGGTGCGGGCCGAGCTCGACACGATGGACGAGGCCGACCGACCCGCGCTCTTCGTCTGCGGTGAATCCCTGGGGGCTTTTGCCTCGCAGTCGGTTTTCTCCTCGGTCGAGGAGGCGCTCTCCCAGGTGGATGGGGCCCTGTGGGTGGGGACCCCCGCCTTCACGCCGATGCACGCCGAGCTGACGGCGGCCCGCCACAAGGGAAGCCCCGAGGTTGCCCCCGTCGTCTACAACGGTCGGCGCGTGCGCTTCGTGAACGAGCCCTCCGACCTGCGCACCGACCTGTACGGGCGCGAGCTGGGCCCGTGGGGCTTCCCGCGCATTGTCTACGCCCAGCACGCCTCCGATCCGGTCGTGTGGTGGAACCGGAAGATGCTCTGGATGCAGCCTGAATGGCTGCGTGAGCAGGCGGGCCGCGACGTGTCTCCCTTCGTTGAGTTCACGCGCTTCGTCACCTTCATTCAGGTGCTCGCCGACCTGCCCGTCGCGGGGACCGCTCCCGGCGGCCACGGCCACACCTACAACGAGGAGCTGATCCCCCTGTGGCGGGCGATCCTCGGCTTCGATCTCCTCTTCGACGAGGCCCCGACCCACCCGCGCTTGGCCGCCCTGGATGGTGAGTGGGTTGACGAGGAGATGGTGGAGCGTATCGGCATCGTCGTGCGGGCGAACCTGGAGCTGTCTGACCGGCAGTAGGGCGCCCGCGGCGTGCCGTGGCGTGTTTGTCGAGGTCGTGGGCCTGCCAGGTATCAGTTTGTGTCAATTCACTACGGTATTTACCGTGTCAAATGAATTCTGTGTTATCCAGAATTTCAGTCTTTTAAGAGGGTTGTCGGTGAACATGTGTGCTTTTGTCACGGAACATATGTTCATTGGTCAGTGAGTGTGTTGAAATCCTGCTGACAAGAGGGTTAAGTATCTCCTCAGTTCCCCTCGCAATGCCTTGTAGCTACTGAATGGTAAGTCAGTAAAGCATTGCTAGGTATCTGGTTTCGCAGTATCGTGCGAATTGCGAGCAGATAACCTAACCGCGCGGTATAGCTCGCCTGAATCAACATTGGAGTGAGCATGTCATACACATTTCACAGGGCGTGGATAGCGGCCCTGGCGACCGGCGCGATGGCAGCGTCCGGCGTCGCCTTCGGCGCTCCCGCCCTGGCAGCAACCCTCGCGCCCGACGCGGATGGTCCGATGATCTCCGACCTCGCCACCACCAGTGAAGGTATTGGCGGTCAGGTCACCTTCTCCGTCGTCGACAATCCCGGCCTGTCCAGCATCGACTTGCGCGACCCGGCGTCCGACGCGATCTTCTATCGCCGCGTCGTCGACTTCCCCGGCAACGTCACCGCTGACGGGAAGCATCACTACACGTTCACCATCAAGTTCTCCGATATCCAGGCCGCCTGGGCCAAGGCCGGCCACACCGACGCCCTGCCCGCGACCGTCAAGCTCGTCGCATGGGGCAGCGACGGAATGCCGTCCAAGCGTGCCGATGTCGCCATCGAACCGGTCGCGATGACGTCCCTCGACTTCGGTATCGAGTCAGGAAAACTCGATCTGTACGTTGGCCAGCAGACCAACATTGGCGTCACGCACATGCCGGAAAACGCCAACATGACGAAGGTCAATTGGTCCGGCGACGACATTGACGTCCTCAATGTCGATGAGAAGTCAGGCCTCGTGACTGCCCAGAAGGAAGGCTGCTCGGATGTGAGGGCTGTCGCCGACTACATGGATCCGACGGTCTTCGACCCGGTGATGGCCAGCGTCCAGGTCTGCGTCAGCGAGCTGGGTAAGGACGAGATTGCGCTCAATCACCTCCGCGTGGACATGGAGGAGGGTGAGACTGTTACCCTCAAGCCGTTGCTTCCCGAGAAGTTCAAGGACGCCACCCTGTCCTGGAGCCTGGAGTATGACGGCGTGGTCATCCTGAAGGTGGCCGAGGACGGCAAGAGTGCGACCATCACCGGCGGCAATGTTGTTGATTGGGATCAGGTGAACCTGACCGCCACCCTGCCCGATGGAACCGCGGCAACGACGACGACAATCGCCGTTGTGAAGTCCGTGAAGCAGGACGCGAAGGCACCTGCTCCGTGGGTCGAGCCTGCTCCGCAGCCGGAGCCTGAGCCTGCTCCGACGGTTGACCCCCAGCCTCAGCCGGAGCCTGAGCCTGCTCCGACGGTTGACCCTCAGCCTCAGCCGGATCCTCAGCCCGCGCCTGACCCGCAGCCTGCTCCGGATCCCCAGCCTGCACCCGACCCGCAGCCTGCACCTGACCCTCAGCCCGCTCCCGCCCCGATGGGCGCCTGGATGATGGACTCGGTCGGCTGGTGGTACCGCAATGCTGACGGCACGTACCCGACGAACACCTCCATGATGATCGACGGACACACCTACCGCTTCGATGGACGCGGCTACATGCGCACCGGCTGGGTCATGGACGGCGGAGCCTGGTACTACCACGACGCCTCCGGCGCTCAGCTCACCGGCTGGCAGATGGTCCGCGGCTCCTGGTACTACCTGGGTGACAACGGCCTGATG
>CAKMQM010000129.1:0-14283 GCA_927911615.1 uncultured Xylanimonas sp. | reverse complement strand
GGGACGCGCAGTGGTGTTGTCGGCTTCAAAGTCGCCACGTTGTCGCTCCTCTTGCGCGAAAAAGTTCGCCCGGCGTGGCCTGATGTGTGCGTGAGCGCGAAAAAGTTCGCCCTGCGCGCTCACAATGGCTCAAAATTGGCGTTTTTACGCTTGCTGGGCGAGTTTTTTCGCGGAAATGCTGCTGAAGGGGCTGTGTTGGGCGAGTTCTTTCGCGCCAATCGGCCCTGCGCCCAGGTCTTGTAGGCGACGTGGCGCACGAGGCTGGCTGCGGTGGGGGTTTTGCAGCATTAGGAACTGGCTGGCGGCGTGTCGCCGGCGTGTCGTACCTCTAATGACGCCATTTCCCCCGTTTGGTGACGGCCTGGCCGAGCCGAGCGCCGCAAGCGCGCGCAGCGCGTGCGGCAGCCGCGACAACTGGACATTAGGTCAGCGGCTGCTGTATAGTTCAGTGCATGCTGACCATTGCTTCGCGTCTTGACGTCATGAACCGGCTCGGCCGGGCCATGGCCGACCCGACGCGTTCCCGGATCCTGATGTCCCTGCTTGACGGCCCGAGCCACCCCGCGGTGCTCTCGCGCGAGCTGGGGCTGACCCGCTCGAACGTGTCCAACCACCTGACCTGCCTGCGCGACTGCGGGATCGTGGTCGCCGAGCCCGAGGGCCGCCAGACTCGCTACGAGATCGCCGACCCGCACCTGGCCGCGGCGCTGACGGCACTGGTCGATGTGACCCTCGCCGTGGACGAGAGCGCGCCGTGCATCGACCCAGCCTGCTCGGTGCCGGGCTGCTGCGCCGCGAGCAGTTCGGGGGACGCCTCGTGAGCGCCGCCTGCGGCTGCGACGAGCCGACGACCAGTCCCGCGGACGAGGCAGAGGACGTAGAGCGCCCGTGGTGGCGTGATCCCGGCCTGGTCGTGCCGATCCTCTCCGGCGTCGCGTTCGGCACCGGCCTGGCGCTGGAGTGGTCGGGGCTGCACATCGCGGCGCTGGTCGCGTTCTGGGCGGGCCTGCTGCTGGGCGCGTACACGTTCGTGCCCGGTGCGATCCGGAATCTCGTTGTGAAGCGCAAGCTCGGGATCGCGCTGCTGATGACGATCAGCGCCGTGGGCGCGGTGCTCCTCGGCTACGTCGAGGAGGCGGCCGCGCTGGCGTTCCTCTTCTCGATCGCCGAGGCCCTGGAGGACAAGGCGATGGACCGCGCCCGCGGTGGGCTGCGCGCGCTGCTGAAGCTCGTGCCGGAGACCGCGACCGTGCTGCGCGACGGGACCTCCGCCTCGGTCCCGGCCAGGGAGATCGCCGTCGGCGACGTGCTGCTGGTCCGCCCTGGCGAGCGGGTCGCGACCGATGGGCTGGTCCGCTCGGGCCGGTCGAGCCTGGACACTTCGGCGATCACGGGTGAATCGATCCCGGTCGAGGTCGTGCCCGGAGAAGCGGTGTCGGCGGGCGCGATCAACAGCGCCGGCGTGCTGGAGGTCGAGGCGACCGCCGCGGGCACCGACAACTCACTGACCACGATCGTGGAGCTGGTAGAGCAGGCCCAGGCCGAGAAGGGCGACCGAGCCCGGATCGCTGACCGGATCGCCCGCCCGCTGGTGCCCGGCGTGATGGTCCTCGCCGTCCTCGTCGGCGTGCTCGGGTCCCTGCTCGGTGACCCGGAGACCTGGATCACCCGCGCCCTGGTCGTCCTCGTCGCGGCCAGCCCCTGCGCGATGGCGATCGCGGTGCCCGTCACCGTGGTCTCCGCGATCGGCGCGGCGACCAAGTTCGGCGTCGTCATCAAGAGCGGGGCCGCCTTCGAGCGCCTCGGTGGCATCCGGCACCTGGCCGTGGACAAGACCGGCACTCTGACCCGCAACCGGCCCGAGGTAACCGCCATCGTCGCCGCCCATGGGTTCGACGATGCGCAGGTGCTTGCTTGGGCTGCCGCCGTGGAGCAGCACTCGACGCACCCACTCGCCGCCGCCATCGCCGCCGCGGGCCGGGGAACCCCCGCCGCGCAGGACGTGGCCGAGGAGGCCGGGCACGGCATCGGTGGCCTGGTTGACGGCCGCAGGGTGGCGGTGGGCAGTCCGCGCTGGATTGACGCCGGTCCGCTCAAGGCCCGGGTCGAGGACCTGGAGGCCGAGGGGCAGACCTGCGTGCTCGTCACCGTCGACGGCTTCCTGGCCGGGGCGATCGGCGTCCGCGACGAGCTGCGCCCCGAGGTCCCCGAGGTTGTGCGGACCCTGCGCGACCAGGGCATCGAGGTGAGCATGCTCACCGGCGACAACTCCCGCACCGCTGCTGCGCTGGCGAAGCTGGCCGGGATCGGCGACGTGCACGCCGAGCTGCGTCCCGAGGACAAGGCTCGTATCGTCGCCGGGTTCTCGGAGACGTCGCCGACCGCGATGATCGGCGATGGCATCAACGACGCGCCCGCCCTGGCCGGGGCGACCGTGGGCATCGCGATGGGCGCGACCGGCTCCGACGCAGCGATCGAGTCCGCCGATGTCGCCTTCACCGGCCACGACCTCGGCCTCATCCCGCAGGCTCTGCGCCACGCCCGCCGCGGTGGCAGGATCATCAACCAGAACATCGTTCTGTCCTTGGCGATCATCACTGTGCTGCTGCCGCTGGCGATCACCGGCGTGCTCGGCCTGGCAGCGGTCGTCCTCGTGCACGAGGTCGCCGAAGTCGTCGTCATCGCCAACGGACTGCGGGCTGCGCGTGCCCGCAAGCAATAGGTGTTCCGTCCAACGCCATAACTCAGACATGAGCTACGAGAACCCTCTCTACCTCGCCGAGGAGGCCGCAGCCCTGGACCTGATCGCGGACGCACTGCCCTCGACGCTCATCAAGCAGCTGAGCCAGGACCGCGCCCTCGCGGAGGCCGACACCCTCCTCCTGACGATCCCCAACCAGCTCGGATTCGAGGAAAACTGGTCGATTATCCGCAACTTTGCGGAGTATGTGGCTCCCGCGCTCGGCTGGGAGCCGGCGCGTCCGGGCGCCCTCCCGACGGGTTACGACATCGGCGAGGTCGTGGCCGAGTAGGAGGTCACGCGAGGACCGTCTGACGAAGTCGGCGTCAAGCCGGGGTGGGGCATCGGGAAGCCCCACCCCGGTTTCCCTTTTTGTGTGTGCTGGCATACACTGGTCGGACACTATCCATGCAAGACGATGAGGTCTTCACATAATGGCTCGACGCTCGAAGGGCGCGGTGTCAATCAATCCGCGCTCCGCTCAGAATATGTCCACGCGACCGGCAGATTTCTCGAAGAAGAAGCAATCAATTAGCCCGGTCAAGGTATTCGGCGCCGTAGCGGCGCTGGCGTGTATCGTGACCTGCCTGTTCGTGCAGCTACCCGGCCTTGATGTGGCCGGTACGCGCATGTTTGGCATCTTCCTGGCGGCGATTCTGCTGTGGGTGACGGAGGCGGTGCGCTCGCGGGCACGGCGGTCCTCGTCATTTTCCTGGAGGTCCTGTTCATTTCGGACCACGCGCTGCTGAGCGTGGGCGAGGGTGCCCCGGCATACACGAAGTTCTTTGGTGCGCTGGCTAACCCGGTCATCATCCTGTTCCTGGGTGGCTTCATGGTGGCCGACGGCGCCGCCAAGTACAAGCTTGACCGCGCCCTGTCGGCCGTCCTCCTCAAGCCCTTCATGGGCAAGCCGCGCTTGACTGTCATGGGCGTCATGCTGATCACCGCGATCATGAGTATGTTCATGTCGAACACGGCGACCACGGCGACGATGTTCGCCGTCATGATGCCCGTCATCATGGCCCTGCCCGAGGGCAAGGCACGCACCGGTATCGCCCTGTCGATCCCGGTCGCCGCGAACGTCGGCGGCATGGGCACGCCGGTCGGCACGCCCCCGAATGCGATCGCGCTGGGCGCCCTGGAGAACGCGGGTGTGAAGGTGACCTTCCTGCAGTGGATGCTCGCGGCTGTCCCGCTCATGCTGATCCTCCTGGCCCTGTCGTGGGCGTTCATCGCGTGGCGTTACATCCCCACCGACGCCAAGTTCGACATCGACACGTCGGCGCGCTTCGAGAAGTCGCGTAGCGCGATCATCTTCTACTCGGTCGCGGGCCTGACGATCCTCCTGTGGATGACGGAGTCGCTGCACCACATTTCTGCCAACGTCGTTGGCTTCCTGCCGGTCGTGGTCCTCCTGATGACGAAGGTGATGAGCGGGGATGACCTGCGCGCCCTGGATTGGCCGGTCCTGTGGCTGGTCGCGGGCGGTATCGCGCTGGGTTCGGGCGTGGCCGCTACGGGCCTCGACAAGTGGATGCTCGGTTCGATCCAGTGGGCCTCGATCCCCGGCATCCTCCTGATCTTCGTGCTGGCCCTCGTGGGCTGGGTGACCTCGAACGTCATTTCGCACTCCGCGTCCGCAAACCTCCTGATCCCCATGGGCATGGGCCTGGCGACGACGGTCTCCACGAGCGCCGCCGAGATCGCCATCGTCATCGCCCTGGGCTGCTCGCTCGGCATGTGCCTGCCGATCTCGACCCCGCCGAACGCGATCGCGTACTCGACGGGCACGACCCCGACCCGCGAGATGGCGATCGTCGGCATCGTCGTGGGCGTCGTCGGCATCATCCTCCTGGCGTTCATCGCGCCTCTGACCTGGGGATTCATCGGGGTGATGTGACGTGTCCGGGGACGAGGCCATGGTCGGGTCGGGGGCGGTGCACCCCGGCCGGGGCTGGCCCGCGGGTGGACGCAGGGGCCCGCGGCGGAGGATGCCTCGGTGCTGGCCCGCACGGACGTGCGAGCTGGCGGTCACCGAGCCGGCTACCCGATTCACATGCTGGTTGTGGGCGACGACTCGCGCTCGATTGCCGCGCCCGTGACGAGGGATCTGGCGCACGCCTTCCCGGGCCTGTGCCTGGACCGTATCGATGGGATCGAGGACCTGGCCTCCTACGAGGCCAGCCTGAAGCCGGGCGACCACGTGCTGATGGGCCTGGTGACCTCCGAGGTCGACGATATTGATGCGCTCATTGACCGTGCGAGGACTTTCCCGGCGCTGCAGCGCATGCAGTGGGTGGTGGTGACGGATAAGTCCGAGCACCGCGACCTGGCCCGGTGCATGCAGTCGTGCGCGCTCGCGTCGGTCTTGAAGTCCCCGTGGACGGTGCCGCTGCTGGCGGGTCAGGCGTATTCGACGATGGTGCGCTACCTGCAGGGGTGCGGCTATTCGGACAGGCAGATCCGCTCGCTCATCGCAGATCCGCCGCCTTTCGCCGTGCAAGGCCCGCTCTTGGAGGGCCTGGACCGCGACGAGCACGAGGTCGTCATGGAGCTCCTCGCCGGCGTTGAGCGCGTGCTCGGCCAGAGGCCTCGGCTCATCGTTCCCGAGGGGATACAGCTGGTGACCCAGGGCGAGCCGGTGGGTGCCGTCTACCTGGTGCTGGATGGCCAAGTGTCGCTGCACAGGGACTCGCTGCGGGGTGAGGTCCTGGCGCACCTGGCCTCGTCGGGTCCGCTCATCGGCCTCGTGTCGCTGGCCCGTGCCGAGGACGCGTTCTTCACGGGTGAGACGGCGACCGAGGCGACGCTCGTGCGCCTGACGACCGAGCAGCTCCAGATCGTCATCTCTGAGGACCCATCGATCGGCGCGACGCTGACCGCGCTCGCGATTCGCTCGCTGACCCGTCGCCTCATGCGTGCCGAGGACCTCCACCTGGAGAACGCGATGCTCGCCGAGGACCTCGAGGCCCAGAAGGAGGCCCTGGCCGCCACGCTCGAGGACCTGCGCGCCACCCGCGCCGAGCTGGTCGAACGCGCGCGCTTCGCGATGCTCGGCGAGCTGAGCGCCGGCATCGCCCACGAGCTCAACAACCCGGTGACCGCCCTCGTGCGCGCCGCCAAGCACCTGCACGAGGACGTCGATGCGGCGCTCGCGGCACCGGCCACGGCCTCGTCGAGGGAGGCGATGGCACGCGCCCTCACCGCGCCCCCGCGCTCCACGTCGGTCGAGCGCGCCCTCATGAAGGAGCTCCTGCCCGTCGTCGGCGACCGCACGCTCGCGCGTCGCCTCGTGCGTGCGGGGATCCAGGGGGCGGACGGTGCGCGTGCGCTCGCGCAGATCCCGGGCGGTATCGACGCTTACGAGGCCGGGGCTCGCCTGGGCGGGTCCCTGCGCTCGGTGCTCGCCGCGGGCGATCGCGTCATCGAGCTCACCCAGTCCCTGAAGGGCTACGCGCGCCCGGACGCTGAGGATCTCAAGCCCGTGGACGTGCGCGAGGGCATCGACGATGTCCTGCGGCTGACCGCCCACAGGGTGCGCGGCATCCGCATCGACTGCGACTACGAGGACGTGCCGGCGTGCGCGCGCACCCGGCGAAGCTGCAGCAGGTGTGGACGAACCTCATCGTCAACGCGGCCGAGGCCATCGAGGATGAGACCGCCGACCTGGTCGCCGCCGCCGAGGCCTCGGGCGGCGTGCCCGAGCTGCCCGCGCGCGGCGAGGCCGAGGCTCGCATCCGCATCACCGTGCGTCCCACGCCCGAGGGCGTGAGCGTCACCATCCACGACAACGGCCCGGGTATCGACCCGGGGATCGTCGACAAGATTATGGAGCCCCACTTCACCACCAAGGCGGGGCGCGTCCGATTCGGGCTGGGCATGGGCATGTCCATCGTCCGAAGCATCATTGCCGATCATGGGGGAACCCTCACGATCGACTCTCACCCGGGATCCACGATCATGCGGATCTCGTTGCCCGCCCAACCACACGAGGAGGAATCATGACCCTGACAATCCTGTCCCTTGAGGACGAAGCGGACGTGCGCGACGCACTCGAGCGCGATCTTGAACAGTTCTGGGACAAGATCCGGCTCGAAGTCGCCGAGGACGTTGACGACGCGTGGGCCGTCATCGACGAGATCGTCGAAGACGGGGACGAGCTGGCGCTGGTCCTGTCCGACCACCGCCTGCCGGGAAAGTCGGGCGTGGATTTCCTCGTGGAGCTCATGAAGGATGAGCGTTTCGGCGCCACCCGCACGGTGCTGGTCACCGGCCAGGCGGACCAGTCCGACACGATCCGCGCGGTCAACCAGGCTGGCCTGGACTACTACATCGGCAAGCCCTGGAACCCCGACGAGCTGCGCGCGGTCGTGCGCGACCAGCTCACCGAGTACGTCCTCGAGTCCGACGTGGACCCCCTGCCCTACGTGAGCGTGCTCGACGGCGTGCGCGTCATGGAGGCGATCCGCTAAACCCTTGACTAAAGGGCCGCCGCACAACCAACGACGGTTGCGCGGCGGCCCTTGTTGTCTCTGTCAGCCCTGGGCCTGCTGGCCCGGGTCGTTGCACATGGTGATGCCCTCGAAGCCGGCGGCGCCCAGCACCTGGAAGATCTCGTCGAGGAGGACCATCGGCTCGGCCGTGCCCGCCGCGAACTCGGGGTGACGGATCTCGATGGCGGCCATCCCGCGCGGATCCGTGACCGGCTCGGTCTCAAACTTGTCCGACAGCAGGCGGTTCGCCTCCTCCAGGTCGGCGGGGGAACCGAACGCCCAGGTCACGGCCTTGTTGCCCGCGCCCGTGGGGGTGCGCTGAATGTACATGCGCGTCATGAGGATGTGGCGGCCGTGACGGGGGAACACGTCGCCCACGCGGGTGAACAGCGCGATGTCCGCCAGGTCCCCGCCCAGCGAGGAATCCACGAGCGCGTAGGCATAGGCGCCGATGCCGCGCAGGGTGAGGGCGTCCGCGAGGAGGCCCATGACCTCGTCCTCGAAGGGCTCGGGCTGGAAGTACACGCCCTCGCCGACCTCCGGCGCGTCCGGGCCAAGCAGCGTGATGTCGAAGCCCGCGTCCGCCAGCGCGTCCCGCACGAGCGCAACGTTGTGCTCCGGGAAGGGGTGCAGCGCGGCCGCGTTCGCGGCGATGCGCTCGATAAACACGTAGGTGGAAAAACCAAGCTCAGCCATGCGCTCATTGTAAGCGCGCGACAAGCTCAGCATGCGACGAGGCCGTGGCGCCCCGGGCGGTCAGGCGACCACGAGGGGAGGCCACGGCCTCGTCAATGACGGAGAATCAGCGCAGGCACAGCCCCTGCTCGTGGAGGACCTCCATGATCGGGGAGACGTGCGCGCCGCCCACGCCGATGTTGGTGGCGACCAGGTGCGAGAAGGACTCGAGGCGCGAGCCCGAGCGCAGGTCGTAGTACTCGGTGACCTCGCGGTCGTAGTCGGCGAGAGTCTCGGTGTAGGACTCGACGCGCGGGTAGGTGTTCTTCGCGGTCATGACGGACAGGGGCATGCGCGGCTTCTGGCCGGGTTCCTGGTCCGGGTGGCCGACGAGCAGGCCGACGATCGGGAAGGTCAGCTCCGGCAGCTCGAGCGCCTTCACGACGGGGCGCGGATCGGCGAGGATCGAGCCGAGGTAGACGGTACCCAGGCCCATCGACTCGGCGGCCACGACCACGTTCTGAGCGGCCAGGAGCGCGTCCTCGACGGCGGTGAGGAACAGGTTCATCGAGGACAGGGCCTCCGAGGAGACGCCCTGCTCGGCGCGGATGCGGCTGTTGCGGTACAGGTCGGCGACGAAGATGAACAGGTCGCCCTTCGTGCCGCCCACGTAGGGCTGACCGGAGGCAGCACCGATCGCCTCACGCACCTGCGGGTCGGTGATGTGCAGGACCGTGCAGGACTGCAGGAACGACGAGGTGGCGGTGTGGCGCGCCACGTCCATCAGCGTGGTGACCTCTTCCTCGGTGAGGGGCTGGTCCTTGTATGCGCGGATCGTACGGTGGGCGAGCTGGTTCGCAATCGTCTCGTTTGTCATGCGTTCATTCTACGATTGGGGGCGTGAAACAGATAGAGCCTTTCGGTCCTTTTGCGCTGGCGGCAAACGTCACCCCCGTCGCCGTTCCCTCCCCGGCGGGCGAGCTGAGCGGCCTGCTGACCGGCCCGAGCGCCCCGCCCTCGTCGACGGCACACCTGCGATCTCAGCGGTGTCGGCCCCGGGCGCCGCGGGGGAGAACCGCGCGCTCCTCGTCCCCGGCTACACGGGCTCCAAGGAGGACTACGCGCCCGTCCTGCCGTTCCTTGGGGAAGCGGGATGGGACGTCCTCGCCTACTCGCAACGAGGTCAGGGTGGGTCCGCCGCGCCCGCCGGCTTGGCGCGTACGGGATGAGCGACTTTGTCGGTGACCTCATCGCCGTCGCCGAGGCCTGGGCCGGGACCACGGGTCGCGTGCATCTCGTGGGCCACTCCTTCGGCGGCATCGTCGCGCGCGCGGCCGTCGTCAAGCGCCCCGACCTCTTCGCCTCCGTCACCCTGTTCTGTTCGGGTCGTGCCGTCTATGACTGGATGAACACCCTGCCGATCCTCGACCCCCTGCCCACGGGCCCCGGCGCGCGCCAGCAGGTGCTGCGCACCTACTTCCCGGACATGAACTTTGACGAACCGGGCGTCGGATGGGCGGAATTCCAACGCGTTCGCGCGCTGGACACGGCCTCGGAAACCTGGTGGGCATCGCCCGCATCCTCTCCCAGCTGCGCCCTGACACCCCGGCGCTCGCGGCCACGGGCGTGCCCGTGCACGTGCTGTACGGGGACCAGGACGAGATCTGGCCGCCGTCGTGGTACGCGGAGGAGGCCGCCGACCTGGGTGCCCGCGAGAGCATCATCGAGGGGGCACGCACAGCCCGCAGCTGCAGTTCCCGCGCCAGTGGGCGGAGCTTGCCAGCTCGTACTGGGCGGACGTTGAGTCGGGGGCGCTGGTCTGGTCCATGTGACGTGAGATGGTGTGACATCGTCCCAAAACGGGCCTTGTAATGCGTATCTATGAGGATGGATGCTTAGTATGGTGGTTATGAACAAGCGTTCCATCCTTACTGCAGTGCTGGCTCTCGGCCTGGGCATCACCGCCCTGACCGGCTGCGCCACCGATTCCGATTCCGCTCACTCCTACGTGACCCCGAAGGACGTCAAGACGGTTGAGCGTCCCATCGCTCAGATCGACGACAGCGGCATCAAGGTCCCTGAGAAGCGCGACCTGAAGATCAAGCTGGCCGACTCCGACAAGGCCGCCAAGTGGAAGATCGAGGTCTCTGACCCCACGGCCCTCGAGGTCGGCAAGTCCGAGAAGAACATCGTCACCCTGCACCCGCTGCGTGCGCTGGGCGAGGACGACGACCCGGTCACCGTGAGCCTGACCGATCCGGACGGCATCACGACCGACTTCAAGGTGACCATCACCCAGGGTGCCAACTGATTCCATACTGACAACGCAAAGGGCCCAGGATCTGCGGATCCTGGGCCCTTTGCGTTGTGTTGCGGCCGTTCGGTGCTGGATGCTACAGAGTATCGATAAACTCTCGCAGGGCGCGCAGCGGCAACACCAGGTGGTTCTCCGCTCCCGGGCAGGGAACAAAGTTCGAGGACTGCCTAAGGTAGAACTCGCGTGCCTGGTCGTTGGCGCAGTGGACCAGGAGGGCAGCGAATCCCACCTCATTACTGAGCTTGTAGGATCGCAAGAGTGCGTCTTTGAGGAGAGCTGCGCCGATGCCTCGTCCCTGCGCACGCTGATCGACGGCGAGGCGCGCGAGGAGGAGAACTGGGCATGGCTCCGGGCGTTGGCCAGGTTTGAGGGCATCTGGGAGTGTGCTGCGCTGCACTGCCCCCATCGATAGGGCGTAGAAACCAAGTGTCTCTGGTTCCTGCGTTGTGACGAAGACGCGAGCGTTTCCGGCTCGGTGATTCTGCCACGCAAATCGGTGGAACCAATCGTCTATCTCAGTGTTGCCCGATTGGAAGCGCGACCGGTCGTCCCTCCGCTCGAGAGGCCGCGGCTCTTGCAGGACTGATACGTACATCAGTTCTCGGAGATGCTCGGTGTGTTCAGGTCGATGTGAGTGCCGAAGGGCGAGGGGCGATCAAAGAGTTTGCGTAGCTTGGGATCGTCCGTCGGCGAGGCCGCAAGGATTTCTTCGAAGCGGGCGTGGTCCTCGTCGTTCAGAATGAAGAAGCGCTGGTCGGCGAGACGTCGCTCTGCCTCCAATGTGGCTGCGGAGAGGACGAAATCACTGATGCTGCGAGATGTGTATGTAGCCGCGCTGCGAATGAGAGTGTTCTGTTCCTCGGTGAGGCGTAGTTCCAGACGCTGTGTCTTTGCAGTGCTCATATCAATTCCTCTTTCGTTCGTACGGACATTATCCGTACGTCTAGATACCTTAGCATCTGCGGTGCGCGCGGGCTAGCTCTTTCCCCTGAAAGGATTCCTGCGGGAATGGATTACGTTGTGAGTGGATGAGAAGGGGGGTGGCCAACGATGAGTTGGCCACCCCCCTGGTTTCCCTGTCTTAGTGCAGGATGCGTGCCAGGAAGTCCCTGGTGGCCTGCTCGCGCGGGTTGTCGATGACCTGTTCGGGCGGACCCTGCTCGACGATCTGGCCATTCCGCAGGAACACGACGCGGTCTGCTGCCTGGCGGGCGAAGCTGATCTCGTGCGTCGCCATGAGGATGGTCGAGCCTTGCTCCTTGATCTCACGCACAAGGTCCAGGACCTCGCCGACGAGAACCGGGTCCAGCGCCGCCGTGATCTCGTCCAGCAGGAGTAGCTCTGGGTTCGTGGCGAGTGCACGTGCGATGGCGACGCGCTGCTGCTGGCCACCCGACAGGCGATCCGGATACTCCTTCGCCTTGTCCTTCAAGCCGATGCGGTCCAACAGCTCCATGCCGCGCTCGTGTGCGCGACCCTTCTCCCAGCCGTGCACCTTGCGGGCGGCCAGGGTCACGTTGTCCAGCACCGACATGTGCGGGAACAGGTTGTAATGCTGGAACACGACGCCGATGCGCGCGCGGATCTGATCCGCGTTCGCGCGCGGGTCCGTGATGTCCTCGCCGGCCAAGAAGATCTGGCCGTCGTCGACCCGCTCCAGCAGGTTCGCGCAGCGCAGCAGCGTCGACTTACCCGAGCCCGAGGCGCCCAGGAGGACCACGACCTCGTGCGCAGCGACGTCCAGGTCCAGGCCACGCAGGACGACGTTGTCGCCGAAGCGCTTGACGACGCCGATGGCGCGCAGGACCGGGGTGCTGTTGTCCGAGGTGGGGGAGGCCTCGTAATTCGTGGAGACCGACATCAGACGGCACCTCCCATCTGCTCGCGCTTACGTAGTCGGGCCGTGTACCAGTCTGACAGGCGAATGAAGGGGAATGACAAGATGATGAACAGCAGGCCGGCGACGACGTAGGACGTCATGTTGTAGGTCTTGGCCTGGACCATCTGCGCCGAACGGATCGCGTCGACCGCGCCCAGGACCGAGATCAGGCCGACGTCCTTCTGCATGGAAATGAAGTCGTTCATGAGGGCGGGCGTGACCTTGCGGATCGCCTGCGGAACGATGATCATGCGCAGCGTCTGCCCGTGGGATAGGCCCAGCGAGCGGGCCGCGTAGCGCTGGGAGGGGTGGACGGAGTCCAGGCCCGCGCGCAGCACCTCGGCGACGTACGAGGAGTACGTGAGGATCAGCGCGACCGTGCCCAGGAACGCGGTCGGGATGCGCGTCGTCGGGTTGAGCGCGGGGATGCCGAAGCCGATCAGGTAGAGGACGACCAGGAAGGGGACACCTCGGAAAATATCCGTGTACGCGGCCGCAAGGAAGCGGATCGGGAAGAACACGGGACCGGCCAGCGTGCGCGCGGCCGCGAGCAAAGTCGCAAAGACGGCGACGCCCAGCACCGAGATCAGCAGGATCCGGATGTTGAGCCACAGGCCGGAGAGGACCTGGGGGAAGGCCTCGACGAAGTACTTGCCGTTGAAGAAGGTGTTGCGGGTGGCCTCCCACCCGTCGGAGTTGACGACCACGGCGATGAGGACTCCCGCGACCACGATCGTGGAAGCCAGGGAGATGAGAATCGACCGGACCGTCTGCTTGCGCCGATAAGCGCGGCGGCCACGCTCCACCGCCGAAACGGTGAGCGTGGCCGCCGCGTTACTCGAGTAGTCACTCATGAGTGTGGGGTCTCACTTGAGGGTGGGCACGTTCTGTGCCTCGTTCAGCCACTTTTCCTGCAGCTCGGCGAGCTTGCCGGATGAGGCCAGGCGATCGACCGCGGCGGAGACCGTGGGGGTGAGCTTGGAGCCCTTGGGCAGGACGATGCCGTACTCCTCGCCGCCCGTTGTGTCGTCTAACTGGCCGATGATGACGCCGTCATCGATCTGCGCGGAGACCATGTAGAACGCGGTCGGCAGGTCGACGATGATCGCGTCCACGCGGCCCGTCTGCAGGGCCAGGACCGTGTCGTCGGAGGAGTTGAACATCTGCAGCTTCTGGCTGAGGCCGGACTCCAGGTGATCGGAGGCGAACTGTTGCGACGTCGTGCCGGCCTGGACGCCGATCAGGACATCCTTGAGGTCAGCGATGGACTTCGCGTCGGCGGCAGGGGTGCCAGCCTTGGTGATGATCGCCGAGGTGGTCGTGTAGTACGGGGACGTGAAGTCGACGGCGTTCTTGCGCTCGTCGGTGATGGAGAACTGCTGAATGTTCAGGTCCCAGTCCTTGGCGCCGGGGGTGATCGACGCGTCGAAGGTGGCGCGCACCCACTGGACGTTGTCGGCGGTGTAGCCGAGTTCCTCGGCCAGGGCGTAGATGACGGCGGACTCGTAGCCTTCGCCCGAGGTCGGGTCGTTGTCCAGGATCCACGGCGAGTAGGCGGGATCGGAGGTGGCGACGGTGAGCTTGCCTTCCGTCACGGTCGGCAGCGCGCCGGGGCCGTAGGTCTGCTCGGCGTCGGCGGAAGAAGAGGAGCTTGTGCCGCCCGTGCAGGCGGCCAGGCCGAGGGCCGCGATGGCGGCGACGGCAGCGAGGGAACGGACAGAGCGGCGCATGGGGCCTCCCGGTGACGTGGGGGATTCCGCCTTGTGGGCGGGTCTGACTCGATGAGAGTATCGGTGCGCCGAAAAATGCGCTGGCGGCGTTTCGCTGCACGAAACAATGGAACGAGGCCTGGGCTGGGGAAACGTTGGAATCGTTGGGGTTTCGTGGGGGTGGGGGATGGGACACAGTGCCGTGCGGGTACGCGAAAGGGCCGGGCCACATCGGCCCGGCCCCCCGTCAGATCACTTCTGGAACTTGTCCTTCAGATCGGAGACGACCTCGGTCGCCTTATCCTTG
Source organism: uncultured Xylanimonas sp. (assembly GCA_927911615.1). Classification (GTDB taxonomy): domain Bacteria; phylum Actinomycetota; class Actinomycetes; order Actinomycetales; family Actinomycetaceae; genus Pauljensenia. Next base: position 163 of record CAKMQM010000129.1, on the reverse strand, counting down.
GCAGCCTCGACGGCCTTCTCGACGTTCTCCTCGCCGAAGGTTTCCTTAGCCTTCTCGAGACCCTCCTCAGCCTGCTTCTTCAGATCTTCCAGACCCATGTTTCCTCCTTGGAACGAGCCGCCCGTATTGGTCGAGCGGATGGTCTCACCCTATGCCCGAACCG
>CAKMQM010000128.1:0-2574 GCA_927911615.1 uncultured Xylanimonas sp. | reverse complement strand
CCGTCGGTGTCGGCCTCCGTGGCCTCCGAGGTCCTGGCCGCGATCAACGAGGCCGGGGTGGCCGCGTGGGTCCTGGGCTCCGGTCACGTCGGCCGGCACCGACGGAACCGTGGCTGGCTTCGGGTCGGTCGCCGACCTGAGCGCGGACTCCTCCGGCGTGCGCTCATCTCCGGTACGAAGGGGCGTCCAGGCGGGCGCCGTGCTGCTGCACGGCGAGTACCGCGTGGGCTGAGCGTTGTGTGGCCTGAGCTTCGCTGAGCGACGCGCCCGCTCTGAATGCGCGTGAGGGGTCGAGGCCTGCGGGCCTCGACCCCTCGTCGCGTGTGCGCGCTCAGAAATAGCGTTTCGGGTACGCCAAAGCGGCGGACCGGTTCTCGGTCCGCCGTGTGGCTGAGCGGTTACTTAGTGGAGGATCCACCCGTCCAGAAGGACTCATCGAGCTGCTTCGGATCGATGTCGTCTTCTTCCGCGGGCATCTCGGCGAAGTCGGCGTATTTCGAGTAGAGGTCGTCGTCGATCGCATCGTCCTCTTCGGGCTCGTCCGCCGGCACGTGTGCCAGGTACGAGTCCTCATCCGCCAGCTCGCGCTGAAGTGCGTTTAGGTCGGTGTCGGGGCTGAAATACTTCAGCTTCCGAGCGACTTTCATCTGCTTAGCCTTTTGACGGCCGCGCCCCATGGCGTCGACCCCCTCCGCGTCGTTCGGGTCCGCGTGAAGCGGTTCCCTGGGTGTTCAAAATGTTTCGTGGGACCATCATAGCTAATGACGGGCCTTGACCTCACCTTGGATTGGATTTTGCGCGCTCAGCGGAGCGGTGCGATGGGCGCGGATGCCCACGAAACTGGGGAAACAGAACCGGCGCAACCCGAGGCCAGTGTGGCCGGAGTTACGCCGGTTCGCGTCAGTTGTTGCTTACAGGGCCTCGGTGACGTCGGACTTGAGGGCCTGGAGCGTGTGCGCGGCGGCCTCGCGGGCGGCGCGGCGGGCCTCGCGGCGGGAACGACGCGACGAGCGGGTCGCCAGCAGGACGATCACGCCGATGGCGCCGACCGCGGACAGGGCGACGACGCCGACCTTCTTGATGGCCTCGGCGTTACCGCCGGCGGCGTCCTGCAGGGTCAGCGACGCGGACTGCTTGAAGGACGCGAAGCGGGCGCTGGCCTCTTCCTTCGCCTCCTGGGCGAGGGCGGCGGGCTGGACGCGCGCGTAGAGCTGGTCGATCGTGGCGGCCAGTTCGGCGCGCTGACGCTCGAGGTCGGCGGTGATCTGAGCTTCCGTGCGCGGCTCGGCGGGGGCGGCCTCGCCGACGGTCACGTTACGCGTATCGAGGTTGGTGCTCACTTGCCCAGTCCCTTCTCGATGGCTTCCTTGGTGGCGGCGACCGATGCGGCCGGGTCGGGGCGGTGGGCCTGCGCGCTCTTCAGGGAGCTGACGCCCACGAGCGCCAGGATCAGCACGATCAGGAGGAGGATGCCGACGACGATCAGTGACGCCGCCCACGCGGGGACGACGAGTTCGAGGGCGACCTCGATCGTGTGGAAGACCCAGCCCAGCAGGTAGAGCGCGAAGACCGCGGCGGCCACGAGGAGGCCGATGCCCTTACCGCTCTTGGACGCGAAGGCGCGCAGCTTCACCTTGTTCAGCTCGACCTCGTCGCGGATGATGCTGGAGAGCTGGCCGGTGACCGACGCGAAGAGGGCGCCGATGCTGGGACGCGCCTCGCCGGCGGCGGGTGCGGGGGCAGCGGGCGGGTACTGCCCGGGCTGAGGGGTGGGCTGAGTCATGGATGCTCCTGCGCGTACGGGTGAACGAGGCGATGCCTCGCCTGATACGCCTAGTGTCTCACGAAGAATGGCGGCTCGCAGTGACCGTTACGTTACTCCTGCGGAGCAATCGAGCCGGGCAGGTCGGAGAGGATCTTGCGGGCGCGCACGACCAGGTCGGAGACCTCGGGCTCGGCCAGGGCCGGGTCCTCGGCTTCGACGACGGGGATGCCGCGCATCGCGGTCTCGGTGCGGGGCTCGGGCGAGGCCTGGGGGACCTCGGTCGCCTGGGTTGCGTGGGCGGGCGCGGCTTCCACGCGGGTGGTCGCCGCGTCGAGGGCGGCCTCGGCTGCTTCCTCGGGTTCGGGGGCCTGCTGAGTGTCCGAGGTCTGTGCCCCTGCCTCGTCGGCGGTGCCGAGCGGGTGCCACGCGGGGGCCGAGGAGGAGCCGGTGGGGGAGATGACCTCGTCGAAGGAGGCGGGCAGCGCCGAGGGGATCGGGCCGAGGAGGGCCTTGGGGTCCTCGGGGTTGGCCTCCAGGGAGGCGGCGATAATCGCGGCCGAGGGGTTGGGGGCGTCGAGGGCGACCCGGCCGTTCGTCAGGAGGATCGCGCGGTCGGAGGCGGCCGCGACCTCGGCGTTCGGGGTCGCGATGACGACCGCGCAGCCCGCGTCCGCGAGGGACCGCAGGAGGGGGCCGAGTTCTTCGCGCGCGGCGGCGGGCAGGGAGACCGGGTCTTCGATGAGGAAGACCTCGGCGCCGGACACGATCGCGCGGGCGATGAGGGCCTTGAAGCGCTCCCACTCGGAGAG
>CAKMQM010000127.1:0-3693 GCA_927911615.1 uncultured Xylanimonas sp. | reverse complement strand
CACGACGTCGGCCACACCCTAACGCCGCGGAGCATCCCGCTCCCGCCCGACCGGCCGTGGCCTCGGCGGACTTGACCTCGCGCGATAACAACCTGACGATCCGCGCCTACATCGTGTCCGCGATTGCCGTCCTCGGGGCGTCGCTGATCGGACGGCCTCGTGATCCTCTCCCACCTGCGCGGTAGGCCCGCCGTAGTCGAAGACTCAGAAGAGGACCTGTCGTGACCACCTGGGTGTCGCGGCGCTGGGCGAAGAGCGTGGGCGTCCTCGCCAGCGCCCTCGCGCTCAGCCTCGGTGTGAGCCTCACCCCCGTTGCGCCGGCTTACGCCGCCGACCCACCGGTGACCGCTGACAAGCAGGACTACTACAAGTACTACAAGCTCAAGTCCATCCACGATCAGGGAATCACGGGCAAAGGCGTCACCATCGCGGTCCTGGATGGCGCGGTCAACCCGAACATTCCCGAACTCAGGGGCGCGAACATTCAGGATCGGATGCCCTGCGTCAAGGACTCAGCCCCCGAGAATATGGCGCATGGCACCACGGTCGCGCAGATCCTGGTCTCGCCCGAGTTTGGTGTGGCGCCGGACGCGACGCTCTACACCTATACACTCCCCCTTCATGGTGATGCGTCGAACTGCACGCTGTCCGGCTGGACGGGTGAAGCAGAGAACGACACGCCTCTCCTCATCGAGCAAGCGATCAACGACGGCGCCGACATCATCACGATCTCCAGTAACTTTGACGATAATTCCATCGACCTTCGATGGGCGATGGCCAGAGCCATGGCCGCGGGCGTCATCGTCGTGGCAGCGATGGGCAACGAGACTACCGAGGACCCCGATGATGCGCTGGCTATCTGGACGGGAATCTGCGGCATCGGAGCGACGCTGCATGACGGCAGCCTGACGGAGTACACGAACTGGGGCAATGGGTTGCTGACGACCGCCCTAGGAACAGTCCTGACGCGTGACACGTCGACCGGTCGTGTCGAGGAGGCTGACGGAACGTCCTTTGCGACCCCGATTATCGCCGGCTTTTTGGCGCTCGGCTGGCAGCACTTCGACGAGGACGTGAGTGCAGGTCAGATGCTTCAAGCGCTGGCTGCAACGGGCAGAAGCGGAAACGAGTGGAACAAGTTCACCGGCTACGGCCCTGCCGACCCGATCGCTTTCCTACGGTCAGACCCGTCGCAGTATACGGACGAGAATCCGTGCGTTCCGCAGGGCAACAGGGCTTTGCCTACGCGGGATGACGTCATCGACTACATGGATGGCGTCGTCAACCCCATTCTGATCCGTAATGACGATGTCTACGTCTACCGCGGCGTGAACGAAGAGGCTGCCCTCAGCCGCGAACACGGCTACCCGACACACATCGGTACCAGCCCCCGGTACCACGCACAGTGAATGAGCAAACGGTGACCTGCGGCCCTCTCCAATGGTGAACGCCTCGATGAAAGGAACAGACAAGACGATGCGATCGATTGGTCGGTCCCGAGGCCTGCGCGCTTTAAGCGTTCTGGCCTCGGCCTGTGCCCTGGCCCTGACGGCCGTGCTCTCGCCCGTCGCCCCCGCTGCCCCCGCAGAAGCGGTGGATCGCAAGGTGAGAGTCTCGGATGAGGCGTACTACTCGCGCTACAACTTGGAGGCACTGCACGCCCAAGGGTATACGGGTGAGGGGGTGACGATCGCGGTCATCGACGGGCGCATCGACACGTCCATTCCCGAGCTGCAGGGAGCGGACATCCAGGATATGACCGCGTGCACCATTCAAACGAATGCCGATTCTGATGATCACGCAACGTTCATCGCTCAGCTCCTCGTTGCTCCGGACTTCGGTGTGGCCCCCGGCGCGACGATCTACAACTACGCTGTGGCTCACTCGCCCAACGACGCGGGCGCAGACTGTGGGCTGGGGATGAATCGATCGGCACTGGGGGATCAGGCGTCGCTGATCGAACAGGCATTGAATGACGGCGTTGACATCATTTCGATCTCAGCGACCTTTACAAAGAGGGATGCCCAGGCGATGCAGTGGGCGGTTTCTCGCGCCGTCGTTGAGGGCGTGCCGATTGTTGGGGGAATGGGGAACGACGGCCGGCGCGATCCTGACAACCTCGTCGGTGCGTGGGGTGGCGCGATCGGTGTTTCGGCGCTCGAGACCGATGGCAGCTGGGCAGATTACTCGAATTGGGGTGACGGCGTCACTGTGGCTGCCGTTGGTAAGTTTACCGCGAGAAGATCAGACGACGGAGAGCTTTATGCCGTTGACGGGACCTCGTTTGCTGCTCCGTTGGTTGCTGGTGTCTTGGCGTTGGCATGGCAGCGGTTCGACGACAATGTGTCGTCCGAGCAGATTTTGCAGGCGCTGGCAGCGACGGCTCGTGGTTCGGGCGGTCAATGGAATGAGCGCACCGGTTACGGTGAGGTCGATCCGGCAGCTCTGTTGGGGTCGGATCCGACTCAATACCCGGATGTGCACCCCTTTAAGGAGAAGGGGGGCAATCCCGTGGTGACTCCTGATCTCATCGATGATTACTACGATGGGCTCGCGAACCCGAGTTCCGTCTATAACGATGATACGTATGTGTACCGGGGCCTCGATGAGAAGGTGGTGAGTTCGGGCGCGTCCGGTTACCCGGCTCACCTCGGCACGAGCCCGCGCTACCACGCGCAGTGAATGATTCCCATGAGCGAGCAATCACTCGCAAATACTGAACGAATTGGCGACTTCCGGTCGCCACAGAGGCGGTCTTACCGTCTCGGTACATGAAGTGGTGCACGTGCGCCAAGGAACTCAGTTAGGATAACCGTATGGTAGAGACGATGGGGAGCACCCCCGAAGAAGTAAGGCAGACTATCCGGGCTCAGATGGAAGCCGCTGAAAAGCGTGCCGAGAATGCCCGTGAACTCGTTGAGATTCTCAAGACAGCGAAGACGCGTGGCGTCGACGCTCAGGGCGACGTTGAGGTCGAAATCGACTCGGACGGTCGCCTCGTGAAGCTGTCGATCGATGATGACGCGCTCCAGGGAAGTGCGCGTGAACTCGAGGACTCGATCATGGAGGCCTACGCCGACGCCGGTCGCAACATGCGTGACTACATTCGCATGCAGACCACCCAGCGATTTGGCGAGGACGGCGGCTCGCTCGGCGGTTACCTCGAGACCATCTCCTCGAACCTCAACTCTCTCGGTACGGGGCAGCGATGAGCGCGGATCTTGGCGTCAATACAGAAATAATCCGTGATCATGCGACCACGGTCAGTGACTGTGCGTCGACCCTCGACGAGAGCGTGGGCGTCGCCAACTCGACGCAGGGCCAGGTTAACGGCAACGCCTTCGGCCTGATCTGTTCCTTCTTCGTTCCCCCGGTCAACAAGCAGATCACGAACCTGACGAAGATGATCTCGGACTGCTCCGCAGCCGAGAAGCGTCTTGTCAACTGCCTGCTCCAGTGGGCGCAGGAGATGGACGATCTTGAGGAGGAGATCCGTCGGGGTATGCAGAAGATTCAGGACGAACAAGAGGATCCTGGCTACAAAGTTAACAACGGAAATGGCGGTAACGGCGGCGACGGCGGTAACGGCGGCGACGGCGGAAACGGCGGAAACGGCGGAACGGCGGAAACGGCGGAAACGGCGGTGCCGGAGGCGCTGGTGGGGCTGGCGGTGCCGGTGGTGCTGGCGGCTAC
>CAKMQM010000126.1:0-3313 GCA_927911615.1 uncultured Xylanimonas sp. | reverse complement strand
GGGCCCACAAGGTCAGCGACGGCATGGTCATTGAACAGACGCAGGCGCACGGCACCGACCGGCTTCGGCGGCTCCCATTCCCCCGCCTTGGCCTCGCCAAAGCCCTCGCCCCAGCGGGTCTCGGAGTGACCGTTCCACTCCCCCTTCGGGACGTTGGGGATGCGGTGAGCAACGCCGTGCCCCTCGTCGACGACGGTCTCGTCGCCGTTGAAGCGCCACCAGCCGTACAGGCCCAGGTGGATATGCACCCACCGGTCCGGCCAGGGAGCATCCTCGCCGAGGATCGGCTCCCCACTGCCGGCCGCGGCACCCTCCAGGAGGGCCACCCCGGCCTCGTACGTCTCACCTTCGATGGGCGGGACGAAACCGATGAACATGTGTTTGCCGTGCACGCGCACCCGCTGCATGACCCACCCATCCAGGAGGGCGGCGGAGGACGCGAAGCGCCTGCGGGGACGACGCCGAGACGATACCCCCGACGAAAAGCTCGTCGAGGGTACCGGCTAGGCGACGGACTGCATCGCCTTCAGGCATGCGACCTCACTTCTTGACAACGACGTTGACCAGCTTCGGCGCGCGGGCGATCACCTTGAGGGGATCTGCCCCGCCGAGGGCCTTGACGATCGGGGCCTCGGCCAGGGCGGCCGCGATGAGGTCCTCCTCGGAGATGGAGGGAGCTACCTCGATGCGGGCCTTGACCTTGCCGTTGACCTGGATGACGGCCGTGACCGTGTCCTCGACCAGCAGCGAGGAATCCTCGACGACCGGGAAGGGCTCACGGGCCAGCGAGGCCTCGTGGCCCAGGCGGCTCCACAGCTCCTCGCACAGGTGCGGGGCGACCGGGGCGAGCATGAGGATCAGCGGCTCGATGGCGTCGCGCGGGACGGCGTCCAGGCTGGTCAGGTGGTTGTTGAGGACGATGAGCTTGGAGATCGCGGTATTGATGCGCAGGTTCTCGTACTCTTCGGTGACCTCGGCGATCGTGCGGGCCACGAGGCGACGCGTCTTGTCATCCGCGGGCTCGTCGGTGACCGTGAGCTCGCCGGTCTCCTCGTCGACCGCGTTACGCCACAGGCGCTGCAGGAAGCGCTGGGAGCCGACGACGGCGCGGGTCTCCCAGGGGCGCGACAGGTCGAGGGGGCCCATGCTCATCTCGTACACGCGGAAGACGTCGGCGCCGTAGGCGTCGTACATCTCGTCGGGCGTGACGATGTTCTTCAGGGACTTGCCCATCTTGCCGTACTCGCGGCCCACGGGCTCACCCTTGTAGGTGAAGCCGGTCGTCTCGTCACCTTCGACCTCGTCGGCGGGCACGTACTGGCCGCGCGCGTCGGTGTAGGCGTAGGCCTGCACGTAGCCCTGGTTGAAGAGCGTGTGGAAGGGCTCGGATCCCGGCACGTGCCCCAGGTCGAAGAGGACCTTCTGCCAGAAGCGGGCGTAGAGCAGGTGCAGGACCGCATGCTCGACGCCGCCGACGTACATGTCGGTGCCGCCGCTGACCTTGCCCTCGCGCGGGCCCATCCAGTAGGCCAGGTTCTCCTCGCCGGAGAAACGCTTCGAGTTCGTCGGGTCGGTGTAGCGCATCTCGTACCAGCACGAGCCCGCCCACTGGGGCATCGTGTTGGTCTCGCGACGGTAGGTCTTGGGGCCATCGCCCAGGTCGAGCGTGACGTTCACCCAGTCCTCGGCGCGGCCCAGCGGGGCCTCGGGCGAGGAGTCGGCGTCATCCGCGTCGAAGGTGCGCGGGCTGTAGTCGCTGACCTCGGGCAGCTCGACGGGGAGCATGTCCTCGGGCAGGGCGTGCGCGACGCCGTCCTCGTCCCAGACGATCGGGAAGGGCTCGCCCCAGTAGCGCTGGCGGCTGAAGAGCCAGTCGCGCAGGCGGTAGGTGACGGTGCCGTGGCCCAGGCCCTTGGCGACCAGCCACTCGATCATGGCGGCCTTGGCCTCGTCCTTCGCAAGGCCGTTCAGGTCGATCTCATCGTTCGCGGAGTCGACGGCCACGCCATCGCCCGTGTAGGCGCCGGCCTCGAGGTCGGGGCCGTAGGGATCGTCGGCCGGGCCGATCGTGCGCACGATGTCGAGGTCGTAGGCGCGGGCAAACGCCCAGTCGCGGTCGTCGTGGGCAGGCACGGCCATAATGGCGCCGGTGCCGTAGCCCCACAGGACGTAGTCGGCAACGAAGATCGGAACGGGGCGACCGTTGACCGGATCGATGCCGAACAGGCCCGTGAACACGCCGGTCTTGGTGCGTTCCTCGTCGGCGCGCTCAGCCTCGGACTTCGCGGCGGCCTGGGCGCGGTAGGCGCTCACGGCCTCCTTCGGGGAGGCGGCGCCACCCGTCCACGCGTCCTTCGTGCCCTCGGGCCAGGAGGCGGGCAGCGTGAGGGCGGCCTCGTCGCCGGCGTCTCCACCGACGGTTCCGCCGAGGATCGGGTGCTCGGGGGCCACAACCATGAAGGTCGCGCCAAACAGCGTGTCGGGGCGCGTCGTGTAGACGTCCAGGGAGTCGAGCGAAGCGCCGGCCTCGCGCGCACCGGGCACGTCGAAGCGGACGGTCGCACCCTCGGAGCGGCCGATCCAGTTGCGCTGCATCGTACGCACCTTTTCGGGCCAGTTGATCGTGTCGAGGTCGTCGGACAGGCGCTTACCGTATGCGGTGATACGCATCATCCACTGGCGCAGGTTGCGCTTAAAGACCGGGTAGTTGCCGCGCTCGGAGCGGCCGTCGGCGGTGACCTCTTCGTTGGCCAGGACCGTTCCCAGGCCCGGGCACCAGTTGACGGGGGCCTCAGAGACGTAGGCGAGACGGTAGGAGTCGACGGCCTTCGCCTGGGCGACGCGGTCCAGGGAGTTGTAATCGGAGCCGTCCTCCGGGCGAATCTCGCCGGACTCGAGCTTGGCGATCAGCTCGCTGATTGGACGGGCCGCGCCCTGGGAGCCGTCGGGGGCCGTCGCCTCGGGATCGAACCAGGAGTTGAAGACCTGCAGGAAGATCCACTGCGTCCAGTGCACGTACTCGATATCGGTCGTGGCGAAGGAGCGGCGCGAGTCGTGGGACAGGCCCATGCGGCGCAGCTGGCGGCGCATGTTCGCGATGTTCTGGTTCGTGGTGATGGCCGGGTGCTGGCCGGTCTGGACGGCGTACTGCTCGGCGGGCAGACCGAAGGCGTCGTAGCCCATCGTGTACAGAACATCGCGAACATGCGCCGCCAGCTGCGCCGCATGGGCCTGTCCCACGACTCGCGCCGCTCCTTCGCCACGACCGATATCGAGTACGTGCACTGGACGCAGTGGATCTTCCTGGCATGGT
>CAKMQM010000125.1:0-12141 GCA_927911615.1 uncultured Xylanimonas sp. | reverse complement strand
GCGAACGACATGCGCCACACGTAGCCCTGGCGGCGGATCTCGGTGTTCACGCGGGTGGACAAGGCGTTAACGACGGAGATGCCGACGCCGTGCAGGCCGCCCGAGACGGCGTATCCGCCGCCGCCGAACTTGCCGCCGGCGTGGAGGATCGTCATGACGACCTCGACGGTGGGCTTGTGCTCGGTGGGGTGCTCGTCGACCGGGATGCCTCGACCGTTGTCGACGACCTTGATGCCGCCGTCTTCCTGGATCGTGACCTCGATGTGGTCGGCGTAGCCGGCCAGGGCCTCGTCCACGGAGTTGTCGACGACCTCGTACACCAGGTGGTGCAGGCCGCGTTCGCCGGTGGATCCGATGTACATGCCCGGGCGCTTGCGGACGGCTTCCAGGCCCTCGAGGACGGTGATGTCCGATGCGCCGTAGGACTGCTCGCCTTCGGCGGTCTTCTCGTTGTCAGCCACGTGGCTCCCCTCGCATTGCGCGAAAATAGATGTTTAACCTTGTAGATTCTACCAAAAGTGGCGCTTGTTCCCGGGATTGACAGGCTCGGAGGATTACTTTACAAACTGCGTGATTGCAACGAAAACTCGACTGTGATCAGTCACATGTCGATTGTTGTTGCGGCTGGGACGCACGGGGCCGCCCTCCCGGCTGGGAGGGCGGCCCCGTCACTCACTCGTCAGCATCAACGATTCGCGCGCCAGGAGGCTCCGTACGATGCCGATACAGAGCTCTGAGCGGATGCGTGCGCGACGCCTGATCAGTGGATTACTTCGGCTGCCAGGTCCACTTTTGGTAATCCTTGCCCTGGCCCTGGAGGATGGGCCAGTTCGGGTCACGGAACTCGATGGGGTCCCTCTTGTTCTCGATCACCCGGTAGACGACATATTCGACCGACTGCCCGGCCGGAACATCGACCATACCGGGCACGTATTCGAAGTCGTCGGGCTTCTGAGTCATGAAGAAGTTAGGCGTGCCGAGCTGTTCGTTGTTCTGGTACGGAAGGGGGTACATGCCACCGTATTCCGACGCATTACCCTTGTTCGTGACCTTGAAGGTGATCTTGAGCGTCTGCTCGTTGTTGTCGGCCTTGGGTCCGTAGGAGATGTCGGTGATCTCGTAGAGACAGTTAGCGCCCACCGGGGTCATGCTGAGCAAGCCGTTGGCTCCCGTTCCGTTTCCCTGCGTGGGTGCGGCGGACGGGTTGGTGTTGTTCGGCGCCTGAGGGTTGCCGGGCGCGGGGTTTGCCGGGTTTGCGCTGCCGCTCCCCGGGTTCGCCGGGGCGGACGTGCCGGGTGCCGGTGCGGAGGTGTTCGAGGAGTCATCGGAATCAGATCCCGACATCGCCCAGATGACGACACCGACGATGATCGCGATGACGACGACGGCCGCGATGATGCCGATGATGAGCGGCGCCTTGGACTTGCCGCCCTGCTGGGCGCGCCCTGAGGGAATCCACCCTGTCCGCCGTAGCCACCCTGCGGGTTCCACTGGCCGTAGGCCTGCTGGGGTGCGCCCTGGGGGAATCCTCCCTGGTACTGGCCGGGGGCGTACCCGCCCTGCTGGCCAAATCCCTGCTGGTATCCGCCCTGGGCGGCGCCGGGGTATCCGCCCTGCTGGCCAAATCCCTGGGCGCTTCCTTCGTTTCTGGCGAATGGATTGCTCATGATGTCTCCTTAACAAGCCCTCACGCGCGGGCTAACGGAACAGCGTATCAGAGACCGCGCGGTCAGAAACATCATTTGGACGCCGACGTGCGCGGAGCTGTCACCCGTAGTCGGCGCGGGGACTCGGCCGCGCACGACGTATGGGCCTTTGCGCCACGAGGGGGCGACGGGGCCTCGGATGATGACCTGCTCGACGACGCCGGATCCGACCTCTTCGGCAATGCGCCGCTCGATGGTGGGCAGGAGCAGCTGGAGCTGTTTGGCCCAGGCGGTGGAGTCGGTGCGCACGACCAGGCGGTGGCCCTCGAAGGTCTCGATGCGGGCATGTTCGGCGACCTGCGGGCCGACGATGTCGCGCCATTTCGCCATGATCGACCCCATCTTGGTGGGGGTGTCCCATTCGCGCATCTTGATCGTGCGCGCCAGGATCGCACCCAGGGAGTTGGCCCTGCGGTAGCGCGGGCGCATGGCTGCCATGCCGGGGGCGCGGCTCCACGAAGCGCCGGTTCCCTCCAGGGCCTGGCGCAGGGCCGCGAGGTCACCCTCGGGGTCTTCTTCTGTCGACGAGGCCGGGGCTTCGATCCCGCCTCCGTGGCGGTAGGCGGCGGCTCGGGCTGCGGCGCGCGCGGCGACGCTCTCCTCGTCTGCGAGGCGGCCGAATCCGTCGGTTTCGATGGCCGCGTATTCGCTGGATCCGTCGAGGCTGCGTCGGGGACGTGTTTCGTCGAGGCCCCACGAGGGCAGGGTGGACCTCGTGTAGCCGTGCGTGCGGGCGACACTCTGGGCTCGCTCGAGGGCACGGACGACGAACTCGTCGGCGTCTGCTTCTGCGCCGGGGGCCGCAGCTCCGCTCAGCTCGTCGTCGGCCATGTCCTCGCGCTCACTCATCGTCGGCCTCGTCGATGACGGTGCCGCGCTCGGGGTCGAGGCGCACGTTCAGGGCGTGGTGGTCGAGGGAGGCGGGCAGGTCGCCGGCGACCGCGCAGGTGACGATGATCTGTTCGGCCTTCGAGGCCAGGGCGGCCAGGCCCTCACGGCGCGAGGAGTCAAGCTCGGCGAACACGTCGTCGAGGATGAGGATCGGGGTGTCGCCGTCGTCGCTGAGCAGCTCGAAGGCGCCAAGGCGCAGCGCGAGGGCGACTGACCATGATTCTCCGTGCGAGGCGTAGCCCTTGACGGGCATTGCGCCGAGGCTGAGGGTCAGGTCGTCGCGGTGTGCGCCGACAAGGTTGACGCCGCGCTCTGTTTCCTTCTCTCGCACCGACGCGAGGGCAGCGAGCATGCGCTCGGTCTGGGCCTCCACGTCGGTGAGGTCGGCGCTGGCCGGGTTCTCGGGGTCGGTGCCGATGACACGGTCGACCGAGGCGTCGAAGGCGAGGCGCAGGTGGCGCGAGGAGTCGGCGACGTCATCGTAGGAGCGCGCGGCCGGCTCTTCCAGGCGCGAAGCGATGGATGCGCGAGTGGCCGTGATGCGCGCAGACAGGGCGGCGAACTGCTGGTCCCAGATCTCGAGGGTCGACAGGTCGGGGGACTGGCCGCGGCGGAGCGAGGCCTGGGCGGCCTTCATGAGCGCCGCACGCTGGCGCGCGACCCGATCGAAGTCGGAGCGCACGGAGGCATGAATGGGGGAGAGCTGCGTGGCCAGGTCGTCCAAGAAAGATCGGCGCACCGACGGGTCGCCGCGCACGAGGGACAGGTCCTCGGGGGCGAACACGACCGTGCGCACGATGCCCAGAATCTCGCGGGGCTTGACCTGCGCGCGGTTGATGCGCGCACGATTGGCCTTGCCGCGAACGATTTCGAGCTCAATGACCTGCTCGCGGCCCGAGGCCACGACCCGCGCACGGATGACGGCACCGCCCGGGGCGGCCTCGGCCTCGTCGATGGGGATGCGCACGAGGGCACCCTCGGCGCCGACCCTGTGCGACGAGAACGTGGACAGGTAGGCAAGCGCCTCGACGAGGTTGGTCTTTCCCTGGCCGTTCGCGCCCACGAGGACCGTGGGGCCCTCAGGCAGCTCGACGACCCCGTGCTTCCAGGAGCGGAAGTCGTCGAGGGCCAGGTGGGAGACGCGCACGTCAGATGCCGAAGCGGATGGGCATCAGCAGGTAGCGGAACTGCGTGACCTCGCCCTCGTCGGCCTTCTTCTGACCCGTGATGACGGCCGGCTTCGTGGGGTGCGTGAAGCCGAAGCGCACGTAGTCGGTGTCCAGGACCTGCAGGCCGTCGATGAGGAACTGCGGGTTGAACGCGGTCGAGATGTCGTCGCCGTTCAGGGTCGCCTCGATGGCTTCGGAGGCCTGGGCGTTGTCGCCCTGGCCTGCCTCGAGGACCAGCTGGCCCTCGGTGAAAGCCAGGCGCACGGAGGTCTTGCGCTCGGCGACCAGCGACATACGCTTGACGGCCTCGAGCAGAGCGTGACGATCAACGACGGCCTGGATCGGCGTCGTGTCGGGGAACAGGCGACGCACGGCGGGGTAGTCGCCGTCCATGAGGGTCGAGGTGGTGCGGCGACCCTGGGCGGTGAAGCCGATGAGGGACGAGGCGCCGGGCTGGGACTCGCCGGACAGGCCGACCTCGACCTTGGCCCCCGAGGTCATCGACTTGGCGACGTCCTGGAGGATGCGGGCCTTGACCAGGGCAACCTCTTCGATCGAGGTGTCGGTGGGCTCCCAGTCCAGCTCGCGCATGGCGAGGCGGTAGCGGTCGGTAGCCAGCAGCGTGATCGACGGGCCGTTGATCTCGATGCGCACGCCCGTCAGCAGGGGCAGCGTGTCGTCGCGCGACGCGGCGATCGACACCTGGGACACAGCCTGCGACAGCGTCGACGAATCGATCGCGCCGACTCCCGTGGGCTGCGCGGGCAGCAGCGGGTACTCGTCGAGGGGCATGACCGCGAGTGTGAAATGCGAGGAGCCGCAGACCAGGTTCACCTTCTGGCCATCGAGCTCGACGGAGACAGGCTTGGAAGGCAGCGACTTGGAGATGTCGGCGAGCAGACGGCCGGACACCAGGACCTCGCCGGCCTCGTCGACGGTCGCGGGAATGTGCGAGTTCGCGGAGACCTCGTAGTCGAAGGAGGACAGGGTCAGCTCGTCGCCCTCAGCCTTGATGCGCACGCCGGCCAGGATCGGCGAGGCCGGACGCACGGGGAGCGCGCGGGCGGTCCACGACACGGCTTCGGCCAGAACATCGCGGGCGACGGTGAACTTCATAGCTGCCTCCAAAACACAAAACGGATCGGACACTACTTTACCCACAAGTGTGCCCACGTGGGGCAGGAAATTTGCCTCGCGCGTGCCATCGCGTAGCGTCGGCGGCGACGTTGTTGTGCGGAGGCCTGTGAAAAAATTTTGTCTTTTGACTGTCCTTCCATCATAAGGGCTGTGAGTTCTGTGGATAACTCCCTTATGCGGCGGAATTTCAATCAAATGACTGTGCTTTCATTATGGGACGAGGCTGTGGATTCGTCACGAGCGCCTGTGCACGAAGCAAATGACAACTTTTTGAGATCCACAGGCAAGGCCCTTTTCTCCACAGCCGACGCGTATTCGTCCACCAGCTGTGCACAACTCCTGTGAATCGCGCGCGGGCGCCGACTTTCGTCAGCGCCCGCGCCATTTTCACGACTCCCTGGCCTTCTGCTTAATCCTATTTGTAAGCTCCGACACGTGGTTGAAGGTCTCGCGCTTCTCCTTCATGAGCTTCGAGATCTTCTTGTTCGCGTGCATGACTGTCGTGTGGTCGCGGCCGAAGGCCTGCCCGATCTTAGGTAGCGACAGGTCGGTGAGCTCGCGGCACAGGTACATGGCGATCTGGCGGGCCTCGACGACGTTGTGGCTGCGCTCCGACGAACCCATCTGGTCGATCGTGACGCCAAAGTAGACGGCGCACTGGCTCATGATGAGGCTGACGGTGATCTCGTTGTCGTCCGGGTTGGACACGAAGTCCTTGAGCATCATCTGCGCGAGGTTGAGGTCGATGCGCTCCTGGTACAGCGACGCCCACGCGCCGATGCGAACGAGTGCGCCCTCCAGCTCACGGATGTTCGAGGAGATGCGCGAGGCCACGTATTCGAAGACCTCAGGGGTCACCTCGAGGCCCTCGGCGTCCGCCTTCTTATGCAGGATCGCGATGCGGGTCTCCAGGTCCGGCGGCTGAACGTCGACGAGCAGGCCCGAGGAGAAGCGCGACCGCATGCGGTCCTCGAAGCCCTTGAGCTGGGCCGGGGGCAGGTCCGAGGTCAGGACGATCTGCTTGTTGGCGCTGTGCAGCGCATTAAAGGTATGGAAGAAGCCTTCGACCGTCTGTTCCTTGTCGCCGATGAACTGGATGTCGTCGATGAGGAGGATGTCGAGTTCGCGGTAGCGGCGGTGGAAGGCCTCGACCTGGGAGTTGTCCGTCTTGTTCAGACGAATCGCGTTGATGAACTCGTTCGTGAACTCTTCGGAGTTGACGTAGCGGACCTTCAGGTGGGGCATCATCGACAGCGCGTTGTGGCCGATGGCTTGGAGCAGGTGCGTCTTGCCCAGACCGGAATCGCCGTAGATAAAGAGGGGATTGAAGGCGGTGCCCGGGGTTTCCGAGGCAGCCAGCGCGGCGGCGTGCGCGAAACGGTTCGACGGGCCGATGACGAAGGTGTCGAAGGTGAACTTCGGGTTGAGGTGGGTCGGGCCGGAGTCGGTGGGCGCGGTGACGAGGGCGGGGGAGTGGTGCTCCTCGTCCTCATCGAACGACGAGGACGGGGCGGCCGCAGGCGCGGCGGGTGCGGCGTGGGTCGGCTCCTCCTCTTCCTCTTCCTCCGTGACGACCTCGAGCGTGGGGTCGACGGTGATGGCGATGCGGACGGTGCGGCCCAGGTGCACGGACAGGGCGGTCGTCAGCTTTGACTGTGCCTTGTCTTCAATCCACTGCTTGGTGAAATCGTTGGGGACGGCGAGGAGGATCGTGCCTTCGATGTCGCCGAGGGGACGGGCCGAGCGCAGCATCGACGTGGCGACGGGCCCCAGCTCGTCGGTGGGGACTGCATCCAGGGCCGCAGCCCACGCGCGTGTGAGGGAATCAGACTCCACGGCAACCTCCGGTCACAAATACTGGTGAGTTCGGTCACGACTTCTCGGTGATGTGCGTGACGCTCGTACATTGTCGCAGTGTAGTCCGCGCACATGTTATGCACAGACTGGGGATGAAGCTGTGGAGAACTATCACAGAATCACAGCTTTGTAGTTACAACTTTGGGTCCGCATCAGCATGCGGAAAGCAAAAATGCGCACAGCCTGTGGATAACTTCCGTCATCCACCATCTGTGGACGGATGAGATCCACAGTGATTTGCACAGCTGTGGATACTGTGTGTGACGCGGTGCGTAACGCCGCCGCGTTGACGTGTGGCCCCAATCCGCTTAGTCTTGGTCTTTGTTTGCGCCCATTTCGGGCGTGCGTCCCCGCTATCGCGCGTGCTTACGTGTCGATAGCCCAACCGATACCGAGTGGGAAACCACTCCCCGCCGAGGAGAATTGCCGTGACCACCAAGCGGACCTACCAGCCCAACAACCGTCGTCGTTCCAAGACGCACGGCTTCCGTCTGCGCATGTCGACCCGCGCCGGCCGCGCCATTCTGGCTGCCCGCCGCCGCAAGGGCCGCGCCAAGCTGTCCGCCTGAGACACCCCGGTGCTGCCGCGCGCGCACCGCATGGTTGACCCAGCGGACTTCACCGCCGCGATCCGACAAGGAACGCGAGCAGGGGATCCGCTGGTCGTCGTCCACGTCCGAGCCGACGAGGAACGCAACAGTCGCCTCGTCGGTTTCGTCGTACCCAAGCGGGAAATCAAGCGCGCCAACGGACGCAATCGCGTCAAGCGGCAGCTGCGCCATCTCATGCGCGAAAGGATCGCCGACCTCCCCGAAGGATCACGGGTCGTCGTGCGGGCCTCACACAAGGCCCTCGGCGTGCCCTCCAAGGAACTCGGCGAACACCTCGACCGCGTGATGGCGCGAGCGTGGCGCAAGTGGGACGCGCGATGAACCTGGCGGGCCGGGCGCTACGCGCCCTCGTGTCCGCACCCATCGTCGCCTACCAGCGCTACATCTCCCCGGCCCTCGGCCCCCGGTGTCGATACGCACCCAGCTGCTCCACCTACGCTCTCCAGGCCATTCGCGTCCACGGACCCATCAAGGGACTCATCCTCGCGGCTTGGCGGTTGCTCAGATGCAACCCCTGGAGCCACGGGGGAGTGGACCACGTACCAGAGCGTGGACGCTGGAAGCCCGACCCCTGGATTCCACCCGAGGATTGGGCTGGGCACGACAACTGGGTTCGCCCCGACCCCATGGGGCTCGACCCGGAGCACGACCTGACCGAGCCGGACACGGTCTCGGGACTCTAAGGAACAACGAAACAGCGGCGCTCCCGCGCCACGGCGAAAGCGAAAACTATGTTCGACGCAATCCTCCACCCCTTCGTGTGGGCGATCTCCTACTTGTGGGTCTGGATCCACGACCTCCTCGTGCTGCTCGGAATGTCTTCCGGATCCGGCATGGCGTGGGTCCTGTCCATCGTGCTGCTCACCGTCCTGGTGCGCATCGCCATCATCCCGCTGTTCCTCAAGCAGATCCGTTCCTCGCGCGCCATGCAGGCCATTCAGCCCGAGATGCGCAAGATCCAGGAGAAGTACAAGGGCAAGAAGGACCAGGTCAGCCGTCAGAAGATGATGGAAGAGACCCAGGCCCTCCAGCGCAAGCACAAGGTCTCGCCCTTCGCCTCCTGCCTGCCGATGCTCGTGCAGATGCCCGTCCTGTTCAGCATGTACCGCGCCATCATCGCGGTCTCCTCCATTTCCGCAGGCACCTACACCTACCGCGGCGATTCCACCGACCACCTCGGCCCGCTGACCGAGTCCGTGTCCACCGAGATCGTCAACTCCACCGTCTTCGGCGTTCCGCTCTCCCACACCCTGCACGACTCCTGGGGGCAGACCGGCGCCGTCACCGTCTTCATCTCTGCAATCGTCCTCATGGTCGTCCTGCAGTTTGCCTCCATGCGCCTGTCCTTCTCGCGCAACATGCCCGACATGGGCGACAACCCGATGGCTCAGTCGCAGCGCTCCATGATGTACGTGATGCCGCTGATGTTCATCTTCTCCGGCGCGTTCTTCCAGATGGGCGTCGTCGTCTACACCGTGACCGCCTCCTTCTGGGCTCTTGCCCAGTCCTTCTGGACCATCAAGGTCATGCCGACCCCCGGCTCCCCGGCCTACGCCGACCTGCTGGCATCGCGCGAGTCCGCCTACCAGGAATGGGCCAAGCCTTACTTCCAGAACTACGACCGTGAGCGCGCTGCCCTCGGCAACAGCGCCACCGACCCGCGCGTCGACGAGCTCAACGAGCGCACCCTCGCCGAGCTGCGCTCCAAGGCCAAGAAGCAGCACGTCGCCTCCGACTTCCCCGCTTCCATGAGCGCCGGCGAAATCGTCACCGTCTACCGCAACCTAGCCACCCAGAAGTGGACCACCCTGCCCGACGAGCAGTGGATGCACGGCCTCACCCTGGCTGTCGAAAAGCGCCTGGCCAAGCAGGAAGCGTCCGCCCAGCGCGCCGAGCTCCAGAAGCAGGTCCGCGACCGCCGCGCCCTCGAGCGTGAGTCCGCCAAGGCCTCGTCGAAGGACGAGTCCGAGGCCAACGACTCCGCCTCCGGCCACGGCTCGCTCAGCGCCGAGGAGATCGAGCGTCGCCGCATCGAGCGCCGCAAGGCCCGTCGCCGCTCCGGCAACAAGCGCTGACCACCATAGATTCACGGTTCCAGGCCCCCAGCCGGTAACCTGGACACCAGCAAGACCCCATTCCCCACTACGGAGGACACGTCATGAGTGACGACAACGCAGACAAACTGACCCGCCTCGAAGAAGAAGGCGAAATCGCCGCCGACTACCTGGAAGAGCTGCTTGACATCGCCGACCTCGACGGCGACATCGAGATCGACGTCGAAAACGGCCGCGCCTCGGTCGAGATCGTCGCCGACGACCCCGACGCCCTCGACCGCCTCGTGGGCGACGACGGCGAGGTCCTGGACGCCCTCCAGGAGCTGACCCGTCTGGCCGTCCAGACCGAGACCGGCGAGCGCTCGCGCCTCATGCTCGACATCGCCGGCTTCCGCGCCGAGCGCAAGGAAGAGCTGCAGGACATCACCCGCGAGGCCATCGCCCGCGTGCGCGCCACCGGCAAGGCCATCAAGCTCGACGCCATGAACCCGTTTGAGCGCAAGGTGTGCCACGACGTGGTCGCCGACGAGGGCCTCACCTCCGAGTCCGAGGGCGCCGAGCCCCACCGCCGCGTGGTGATCCTCCCCGAGGACACCGACGGTGAGTGAGAACCCGAACGGGACGGGAAGGGGTCGCCAGGTCGGCGACCCCTTCGTCCCAGAAGAGCCCACGCAGGCCGTCCGCGACTTCTTCGGACCGGCCTTCGCCGAGGTCGCCGAATACGCGCGCATGCTCGAGGAGGAAGGCGAGATTCGCGGCCTCCTCGGCCCGCGCGACATGGAGCGCATCTGGTCGCGCCACATCGTCAACTCCGCCGCCGTCCTGGACTTCATGCCCCGTAAGGAAGGCCGTCAGGTCCTCGATGTCGGCTCCGGATCGGGCTTACCCGGCATCGTGATCGCCGCCTGCCGCCCCGAGCTCGACGTGCACCTGGCTGAGCCCATGGCGCGCCGCGTCGAGTGGCTGATGGACGTCGTGGAGGACCTGGGCCTCGACAACGTGACGATCCACCAGGCGCGCGCCGAGGAGCTGCGCGGCAAGGGCAAGGCTGACGTGGTCACGCCCGGGCCGTTGCCAACATGAGCAAGCTCGTGCGCATGACGTCGAAGCTCATTGCTCCCGGCGGCTCTCTCGTGGCCCTCAAGGGTCGCCGCGCGCCCATCGAGGTGGACGAGGCCTCGGCCGAGCTGCGTCGTCATCACCTGCGCGCTGAGATCCATGAGGTGCCCTCCATCATGGAGGACGAGTCCACGTACGTGTCGTCTGCACGCGCATCAAGTAACGCGTCCCCAGTGGGGGAGAGGAGCGTCGTGGCGGTTGCTGCGGCGCTTCTCTTGTTTAGTGATGCAGGCCACATTGGTATGGTGTTGCGTCAGATCGATTCCCTCGATTGACGGTTTGTCACGTTTTTGCTCTTCGCTGGGAGAATCGATCCTACAGAACGAAATTTTCTTTGTTGTACGGCGGTGCGCGGAGATTGTGTGCACCTGGATGCATCCCGGGCTTTTCGTGCTGGAAGTGTGTGCGTCTGCCCGTAAACTAGGGGCAGTATCTAGGAAGGTGTCACGTGAGTACCAACAACACCCCTTTGTCGAATCAGATCGAGCGCAACATGCGCGATTTGGCCATGCTCGAGCGCGCAACGTTCCCGCGCCCTGAGCACACGCGCATCATCGCCGTCGCGAACCAGAAGGGGGGCGTCGGTAAGACGACGTCCGCCGTTAACCTCGCGGCCGGCCTCGCGATGGGTGGCTTGTCCGTCCTGGTCGTCGACGCGGACGCCCAGGGAAATGCCTCGAGCGCGCTCGGCGTTCCGCACCCCGCCGGCACCCCGTCAACCTATGACGTCATTATCGGTGGGGCCAGCGTTGCAGACGTTGTGCAGCCGTGCCCCGACATTGAGGGCATTATGGTCTGTCCGGCCACGATCGACCTGTCCGGTGCCGAAATCGAGCTGGTCGACGTCGAGCGCCGTGAGTACCGGCTGCGCGAGGCCCTGCGTGAGTATGTCTCCGAGCACGCCGATATCGACATCGTGCTCATCGACTGCCCGCCTTCCCTCGGCCTCGTCACGCTCAACGTCATGGTCGCTGCTGACGAGGTTATGATCCCGATTCAGGCTGAGTATTACGCCCTGGAGGGCCTCAGCCAGCTGTGGAACACCGTCGAACGGATCGGCGTGGATCTTAACCCTGGCTTGCGTGTCTCTGGCATGTTGCTGACGATGGCGGACAAGCGCACGAAGCTCTCCGAAGAGGTCGAGAGCGAAGTGCGTTCGCACTTCCCGGACCACACTTTTGAGACCGTCATCCCGCGTTCTGTGCGCATTTCCGAGGCTCCGAGCTACGGTCAGACTGTCGTCACCTACGATCCTCGTAACGTGGGCGCAATTGCGTATCGGAAGGCCGCGTTGGAGCTGTGCCAGCGCGTCGCAGCCTCTGAGGAGTGATTGTTTCACGTGAAACATTCGCAGTTTTCCGCATGTTTCCGCAGATCGGCACGTATTAGTCACCGTGCGTGAGCATTGGTGCAACAAAGTGATCAAAGACGCTTACTAGCTGAGCGCATGCCATTGTTCACGTGAAACAATGAACCGACGCAATTGAAGGAGTATTGCAATGGCGGATGCAGCACCGAAGTCTGAGGGCCGTAAGGGCGCTCGCAAGCACACCGGTCTCGGCCGTGGTCTTGGCGCTCTCATTCCTCAGGCTAGTGA
>CAKMQM010000124.1:0-5702 GCA_927911615.1 uncultured Xylanimonas sp. | reverse complement strand
GCGCTACTACGCCCCGTCTGGCGCGATGGCGAGTGGCTGGACCGCCGTGGGCGGAACCTGGTACTACCTGGATCCCGACACGGGGCCATGGCGACCGGCTGGCTGAAGGATGGCGACACCTGGTACTACCTGCACGGCAATGGCGCGATGGCCACCGGCTGGGTGAACCTGAGCGGCGCCTGGTTCTACCTGAACGGCAATGGCTCGATGGCCACGGGCTGGGCGAACCTGGGTGGTACCTGGTACTACCTGACGGAATCCGGTCAGATGGCGATCGGATGGGTGAAGGACGGCGGCAGCTGGTACTTCTGCCACCCGTCGGGCGCCATGGCGACTGGACGCGTCGTTATCGGCGGCACCGCCTACACCTTTGATGGTTCGGGCCGCTGGGTTGCCTAGCGGATCGCTACGCAAACGGGTGGGCCGGGACGATTCAGTCGTCCCGGCCCACCCGTTTATCTTGTCTCAGGTCGCGCCTTACAGGTCGGCGGCATCCTCGACGGTGGAGAGGAATTCCGTGAGCCTGTTGGCGGCTGCCATGACGGAGGGGCCGTGCTGGCGTCCGGGCTGGCGACCCATGCGCTCGATAGGGCCGGAGATGGATAGCGCGGCGAGGACTCGGCCGGAGGGCCCGCGCACGGGGGCGGACACGGAGGCGACGCCCGGCTCTCGCTCACCCACGGACTGGGCCCAGCCGCGGCGGCGCACCTCGGAGAGCATGGTGGCGTTGAAGGAGGCGCCGTACAGGCCGCGGTGCAGGCGGTCGGGTTCCTCCCAGGCCAGCAGGACTTGGGCCGCGGAGCCGGCACTCATGGAGAGCGTGGCACCCACGGGGGATCGAGTCGCGCAGGCCCATCGTCGCGTTCGGAGGCGGCCACGCACACGCGGTAATCGCCCTGGCGGCGGAAGAGCTGGGAGGATTCCTTCGTGTGGTCGCGCAGAGCCTGAAGGACCGGCATGGAGGCCTGGAGGAGACGGTCTTCGCCGGCGGCGGAGGAGAGTTCCTGGAGGCGGGGGCCGAGGATAAAACGTCCCTGCATGTCGCGGGCGACCATGCGGTGATATTCGAGAGCGACGGCCAGTCGATGGGCGGTGGGGCGAGCAAGCCCCGTGCTGGAAACGAGTTGGGCGAGGGTGGCGGGTCCCGCCTCGAGAGCGCTGAGAACCAACGCAGCCTTATCGAGAACGCCAACGCCACTGGATGTTTGCTCTTCCATACAACTATTTAATATCTCAGCTTTTGAGATGGCAAATTGTCGGATAGTGAAACAGGTCAAAGGGGTGTCCGAGACGTGAGATCAGCGGGTCGCATGTCGGATAAGGCGGTTCCATTGATGGCGAAGCATGAATGACACCGTGTCTCCAAAGTGGGGATCAGAGGAGGAACAATGAGCGGAACGATGGCAGAAAAGGTGTGGCGCGACCACATCGTGTCCAAGGGGGAGAACGGCGCCCCCGACCTGCTCTACATCGACCTCCACCTCGTGCACGAAGTGACGAGCCCCCAGGCTTTCGAGGGCCTGCGCCTCGCCGGACGCCAGGTGCGTCGCCCCGACCTGACGATCGCCACCGAGGACCACAACACGCCCACGATCAACATTGATCAGCCGATCGCGGACATCACCAGCCGCACCCAGATTGACACCCTGCGCAAGAACGCCGAGGAGTTCGGCGTGCGCCTACACTCCCTGGGCGACGCCGACCAGGGCATCGTCCACGTCGTCGGCCCCCAGCTGGGACTCACCCAGCCCGGTATGACGATCGTGTGCGGCGACTCCCACACCTCCACCCACGGCGCGTTCGGCGCTCTGGCCTTCGGTATCGGCACTAGCCAGGTCGAGCACGTGCTCGCCACCCAGACGCTGCCGATGGCCCCCTTCAAGACCATGGCGATCACCGTCAACGGTTCCCTTCCCGAGGGGTCGACGGCCAAGGACATCATCCTCGCCGTCATCGCCAAGATTGGTACCGGCGGCGGCCAGGGCTACGTCCTGGAGTACCGCGGCCAGGCCATCCGCGAGCTCTCCATGGAGGGCCGCATGACGATTTGCAACATGTCGATCGAGGCCGGTGCCCGTGCCGGCATGATCGCGCCCGATCAGACGACCTTCGACTACATCAAGGGCCGCCCCCACGCTCCCGAGGGCGAGGACTGGGACCGCGCCGTCGAGTACTGGTCCTCCCTGGCCTCCGACGAGGACGCCGTCTTCGACGCCGAGGTCATCCTCGAGGCCGCCGACATCGAGCCCTTCGTCACCTGGGGCACCAACCCGGGCCAGGGCGTGCCGCTGTCCGCGACCGTCCCCGCCCCCGAGGACTTCACCGACGAGACTGCCCGCGCGGCCGCTGAGCGCGCCCTGGAGTACATGGACCTCAAGGCCGGCACCCCGATGCGCGACATCGCCGTGAACACCGTCTTCATCGGCAGCTGCACCAACGGTCGCATCGAAGACCTGCGCGCCGCAGCCGGCATCTTCAAGGGCCGCCGCAAGGCCGAGGGCGTGCGCGTCATGGTCGTGCCCGGCTCCGCCCGCGTGCGCCTCCAGGCCGAGGCCGAGGGCCTCGACAAGATCTTCGCCGACTTTGGCGCCGAATGGCGTAACGCCGGTTGCTCCATGTGCCTGGGCATGAACCCCGACACGATGAACGCGGGAGACCGTTCGGCCTCCACCTCCAACCGCAACTTCGAAGGCCGCCAGGGCAAGGGCAGCCGCACGCACCTGGTTTCCCCGCTGGTCGCGGCCGCCACCGCCGTGCGCGGCACCCTGTCCTCCCCGGCCGACCTCTGAGGCCCGCCCTCCGCCACCCGACAGCGGGGGAGGGCCCCGGCCTCGTCCCCCACGGAAGAAAAGACTGACGCACTTATGGAAAAGTTCATCTCCCACACCGGCGTCGGCGTCCCGCTGCGCCGCTCCAACGTCGACACCGACCAGATCATCCCCGCCGTCTACCTCAAGCGCGTGACCCGCACGGGCTTTGAGGACGCCCTCTTCGCCGCCTGGCGTGGTGACCCGGAGTTCGTCCTCAACCAGGACGCTTACAAGAACGGCTCCGTGCTGATCGCGGGTCCCGACTTCGGCACCGGCTCCTCGCGTGAGCACGCCGTGTGGGCGCTCAAGGACTACGGCTTCCGAGTCGTCCTGGCCCCCAAGTTCGCCGACATTTTCCGCGGAAACTCCGGCAAGCAGGGCCTGGTCACCGGCATCATCTCCCAGGAGGACTGCGAGTCCCTGTGGAAGCTCCTCGAGGCCGAGCCCGGCACCGAGATCACCGTCTCCCTCGAGGACAAGACGTGGCGCGCGGGTGCGATCTCGGGCACCTTCCAGATCGATGACTACGTGCGCTGGACCCTCATGGAGGGCCTGGACGACATCGCCCTGACCCTGCGTCATGAGGACGAGATCGCGGCTTACGAGGCCGCGCGCCCGTCCTTCAAGCCGCGCACGCTCCCGGCGAAATTCTTGCCCAAGGAAGAAGTTGTGTCGGCTCGTAGCTGAAAGCACTGCGCACACTGGCCCCTACCTAGCTAGAGTAGGGGCCAGGTACGTCTTAGTGAGGAGCACTCATGTCATCGATCCTTCAGGTTGAGGGCGGCCATCCGCTGCGCGGTGAGATCACGGTGCGCGGAGCGAAAAACTTCGTCCCCAAGGCGATGGTTGCGTCGCTGCTCGCCGACACCCCCTCCGAGCTCTACAACGTCCCGCTTATTCGCGACACCGACGTGGTCTCGGACCTGCTGAGCCTGCACGGCGTCCAGATCGACTTCGATCAGGATCGCGGCACGCTGCGCATGGATCCCTCCAACGTCAAGATTGCCTCGCGCTCTGACATCGACACGCTCGCGGGCGCCTCGCGCATCCCGATCCTGTTCTGCGGCCCGCTGCTACACCAGCTGGGCGAGGCCTTCATCCCCGAGCTGGGTGGCTGCGCGATCGGCGGTCGTCCCATCGACTTCCACCTGGAGACGCTGCGCAAGTTCGGCGCGATCGTCGACAAGCAGCCCGACGGCGTGCACATCAAGCGCCCCGCTACCGGCCTGCATGGCGCGATCATCGAGCTGCCGTTCCCCTCCGTGGGCGCGACCGAGCAGACGCTGCTCACGGCCGTGCGCAACGAGGGCATCACGACCCTGAAGGGCGCGGCCATTGAGCCGGAGATCCTCGACCTCATCAACGTCCTGCAGAAGATGGGCGCGATCATCTCGGTGGACACGGATCGTACGATCCGCATCGAGGGTGTGGCGAAGCTGAACGGCTACCGTCACACGGCTCTGCCGGATCGCATCGAGGCTGCCTCGTGGGCCGCCGCCGCCCTGGCCACCCACGGCGACATCTACGTGCGCGGCGCTCACCAGCCCGACATGACGACGTTCCTCAACACCTTCCGCAAGGTGGGCGGTGCCTTCGATATTGACGCCGACGGCATTCGCTTTTACCACCCGGGCGAGCCGCTGCACTCGATCGCCCTGGAGACGGCCGTGCACCCGGGCTTCATGACGGACTGGCAGCAGCCCCTCGTCGTGGCCCTCACCCAGGCCGAGGGCCTGTCGATCGTGCACGAGACCGTGTACGAGAACCGTTTCGGCTTCACCGAGGCGCTGCGCAAGATGGGCGCGAACATCCAGGTCTACCGCGAGTGCCTGGGTGGGACGCCCTGCCGTTTTGGCCAGAAGAACTACTACCACTCGGCGGTCATCTCGGGTCCGACCCCGCTGCACAGCGCGGATATCGAGGTTCCTGACCTGCGCGGTGGCTTCTCTCACCTGATCGCGGCTCTGGCTGCGTCGGGCACGTCCACCGTGTCGGGCATCGACGTGATTTCGCGCGGTTACGAGCACTTCACGCGCAAGCTCCACCAGCTGGACGCTCGCGTGCGCTATCTGGACGCCTGAGATCATGGCCGCATCGGGCGTGCGCCGCAGCATTTTGTTGCTCGTCTCGTCGATGTCGGCGGGCGGGCGCAGCGTGCGCCTGGGCCCTCGTATCGTGCGCATCCTGCGCGGCGGCGGCTGGGAGGTCGCGGTTCGCCTGACGACCCCCGGCGACGACCCGGCGGCGATTGCCGGCGAGGTTGCGGCTGGCTCGTTCGTCGCGGCCCTGGGCGGGGACGGGTACCTGGGCGCCGTGGCGCGCGGGTGCCACGAGTCCGACGCGATCTTCGTTCCCATGCCGGGCGGGCGCGGCAACGACCTGTGCCGCGCGCTGGGAATCGGCACGGACCCGCTGGTGCGCGCCCGTTCCCTGGCTCCGCTGGGTTTTTCTTCCGACGAGGCCGGGGCCGACTCCTCGGAGTGGCTGGCCTCCCGGGTACGTCCCCTGGACGGCATGTGGGTGCGCTCGCGCGACGGCGCGCGCCTGGCTCTCGGCATCGTCTCGATCGGCCTGGACGCGCGCGCGAACATCCTCGCGAACGAGTCTTCGCTGACGTCTGGACCGCTGGCCTACGGGTACGGGGCCTTCGCGGCCCTGGCCTCGCACGAACCCACCGAAATCGTGGCGACCGTGGACGGGGTTGAGCGCAACATGAGCGGCTGGATCGCGTCGGTGTCCAACTCTGGGCGTTTCGGCGGCGGCATCACCCTGGTGGAATCCTCCGACATGAGTGACGGCGTCCTCGAGGTATGCCACGTGGGCCCCTGCCCCTCTCTCGTGCCCTCGCCCGTGCTCGCCCGCGCTTGTCGCCGGCCGCGCGAGGCACACCCG
>CAKMQM010000123.1:0-4849 GCA_927911615.1 uncultured Xylanimonas sp. | reverse complement strand
TCCGAGCCAGGTCGTCGGTCGTGTCGCCCATCGCCGATACGACGACAACGACGCGGTGTCCCGCGTTGTGCGTGTCCACGATGCGCCTGGGCCGACGCGCTTCATGGCTTCGGTGTCGGCGACGGAAGAACCGCCGTACTTTTGCACGATCAGTGCCACTAGAGCCTCATTTCTATCTGTACGTGCCGATTCGCACGCCTTCGGGTGGCGCACGCCACCACAACAATCCTACGGCCCGCCAGGCATCGCGCCGGGTACGACCGGCATGTGGCGCAGGTGACATGGGACGCGCCGGGGCGACCCAGGACACACGGGCTCATATCGCCCGGAATTGCAACGATCCTGATCAGCGCGCGAAAACGCCGTCCGTGCAGGCTCGCTCAGGCGGCGGGCAATGTCACGTCGATGACGGTCCCCTTCTCGGAGTCGGCCAGCCGCACGGACCCGCCCATCGCGCGGGCGAGCGACTCGACGATCGACATTCCCAGGCCCGAGGAGCCGCGGCCGTCGCGCGTACGCGAGGAGTCCCCGCGCACGAAACGGTCGAACACGCGGTCGCGGATCTCGGCCGGGATGCCGGGCCCGTCGTCCGCGACGCGCAGGGTCACCATCGACGAGGCCGGGGACCCCTTATCTGATTGCGCCCCCTGGGGGGCACGGGTGAGGGAGACGGTGACGCGGGTACCCGCGGGCGTGTGCACGCGGGCGTTCGCGAGGAGGTTCGTGAGGATCTGGCGCAGGGCCGCCTCATCGCCGAGGACTTGCACGTCGGCTGCCTCGCCGAGCTCCCACGCATGGTCGGGAGCGACCACGTGAGCGTCTGACAGAGCGTCCAGTATTAGCGGAATAACGTCGATATTCTCCCGTTTGAGGGCGCGGTCTCCGTCCAGGCGCGCCAGCATCAGCATCTCCTCCACGAGGGACGCCATCCGCGCCCCCTCCGAGGAGATGCGCTCAAGCGCCTGGGTCCGGGAGGCCTCGTCAATGTCGCGACGCGCGAGCTGCGCGTACCCCTGCACGGAGGCCAGCGGAGTGCGCAACTCGTGCGAGGCATCGGCGACGAACTGGCGCAGCTTCGCCTCGCTGCGGGCGCGGCGCTCCATGCCGTCTTCGACCGCGTCGATCATCGAGTTCAGGGCCCCCGCGACGTCCGCGACCTCGACGGGGCCGGAGGTGGCCTCCTCGCCGACGCGGGTCAGCTCCTCGGCGTCGTCGGCCAGGTCGCGGCTCGCGATGTCAGCGGCTGCCGCGCGCACGACACCAAGGGGACGCAGCTCGCGCCGCACCCACGCCCGACCGGCGAACCCGGCGGCAATCGCGACGACGAGGGACAGACCCACCTCGACCGCGACGAGCATAAAGATGACGTCATCGATGCTGTCCATCTGCACGCCGACGAGAACGGTCTTGTCATCGACGACCTGGGAAGTCACTCGGAACGTGCCCAACTCTTTGAGGTGCACAGTGTGCGGGGCGCCATCGGTGGGCACATGCGCCAGAATCTCCAACGCGGGCTCATTCAGGTAGGTCACCGAGAAGTTGGAGACAACCGCACCTGCCGCCTCCCCATTCTCGCTCACGTACTGAAGGGTGCCCTCGGCGATGCCGGAACCGCCAAACCCCGGTCCCTTGGGCCCGCCGGGGACAACAGGTCCACCGGGCACAATCGGCCCACCAGGACGAGGCGCACGCCCACCCGACTGCGGGACCGCGCGGGCACCAGCATCGTCAGAATCGTCGTTGTCGGAATCATCGTCCGCATCGACCTCATCGTCCGGCGCGTCCTCAACATCCAGATGCTCACCCGCACGCTCGGAGAGACGGTGGAGCTCGGAGTCCATGTTGCCCAGCATCCAGGAGCGCATCACCAGGGTGGACGCTGCGACCATGACGATGAGCGCGAGGGCGACGCACGCGGCCAGCGCGCGCGAGAGGCGCCCGGCGAGGGAACGCCGCCGCGTCACTGCGGCTCCCGCATGATGTAGCCGGCGCCGCGCACCGTGCGGATGAGGGCCGGTCGATCCGCGTCGATCTTCTTACGAAGGTACGAAATGTACAGCTCGACGACGTTCACCTGTCCGCCGAAGTCGTAGCTCCACACGGCGTCCAGAATCTTCTGCTTGGACAGTACGATTCCAACGTTTTCCATGAGATACCGGAGCAATTCGAACTCAGTGTTCGTTAACGTAATTTCTTCCCCGCCACGGCGCACATCGTGCGAGTCCACATCGAGGGTCAGATCGGCGACCTGCAGGACCGTCGAGGCCGCCTGCTGAGTGCGCCCCGCCCGACGCAGCAGCGCCTCCACGCGGGCCGCCACCTCGTCCAGATCGAAAGGCTTCGTCACGTAGTCGTCCGCACCCGCGCGCAATCCCTGCACTCGATCCGCGACCGCGTCGCGGGCGGTGAGGAACAAGACCGGCAGCTCCGGATCGCGAGCGCGTAGGCGCTCCAGCGTCTCCAGACCATCCATGCGCGGCATCTGCACGTCGAGGATCACGACGTCCGGGTGGAAGCTCGTCGCCTTCGCCAGCGCGTCCAGCCCGTCCTTCGCCGTGGCCGTCTCCCAGCCCTCGTGGCGCAAGGCCTGCGAGAGCAGGTCCGCCAGCATCGCCTCGTCGTCAACAACCAGCACTCGGGGCGCGCCTGAGCTCGCCTGGATCGCCATCGTGGCCTCCTCATGTGTCGCAGCGTGGTCCCTACGATTGTGTCACACGTGCGTCACCGACAGGGGGACGCGCGGCCCGCAGCACGACAAACACCGCAGGCCACGGCCTCGTCGATGAGAACCTAGAGGCGGCGGCGCCCCTCGAGCGCGCGGCCCAGCGTCACCGAGTCCGCGTACTCCAGGTCGCCGCCCATGGGCAGGCCCATCGCCAGGCGCGAGGTCTCAACGCCCATCGTGGAGAGCATGCGCGCGAGGTAGGCGGCCGTCGCCTCGCCCTCGACGTTCGGGTTGGTCGCCAGGATGACCTCGGTGACCGTCCCGTCGGCCAGGCGGCTCATGAGCGAGGCGATGTTCAGCTGGTCGGGCCCCACCCCGTGGATCGGATCGATGACGCCGCCGAGGACGTGGTAGCGGCCGCGGAACACACGCGCACCCTCGATCGCCTGGATATCCTTGGGCTCCTGGACGACGCAGATCGCGCTGGGGTCGCGGCGCACGTCGCGGCAGATCGAGCACTCGTCCTCTTCCGTGAGGTTGCCGCAGATGTCGCAGTGGCGCACGCGCCCGCGCACGGCGTTGATCGCGTCGACGAGGCGCGCGACGTCCTCGGGCTCCGCGTCCAGGACGTGCATGGCCATGCGCTGCGCGGACTTCGGGCCGATGCCCGGCAGCTGCCCGAACTGGTCGATGAGGTCGGCCAGGGCGCCGTCGTACATGTCAGTATCCTCCCTCAGTCATCTTCTCTTCGATGACGCGTCCGCCGAGGATCTCCAGGACCGCTGCCAGGCCGATCGTCTGCGAGTTTTCAATGTTTTCGTCGTCGATGCTGGCGCTATCGTCGTCGGCCGCGTGAGTGCGGGTCGAGACGGTGGCGGCCTCGCGCTGGGCCTTTTCGCGCAGGGCGGCCTCGGCGGCGGCGCGTCCGGTCAGCGGGCCGTCGGACGCGCCTGTGGCGTCGCTCTGGGGTTCCGGGGCGCCGAATCCGGGCGCGGAGTCCTGGGCTGGCTCGGGGCCGCGGCCAGCCAGGCCGGGGCCTGCGCCGGGGCGCTCGGCGCAGCGCTGATCGGGGTCACGTCGGCGGGGGCCGAGGACTTGGGCGGGGTCCACGAGTCCGCGCCGTCGTCAAAGTTAACGGACGCGCCGCCCGGGATCACGACCGGGTCGCCCAGCCGGTCGGGGTCGACGGGGTGTGCGCGGCGGGCTCGATGGGAGCGTCGTCGAAGACGGGGGACGAGGCCGGCTCGGCCTGCGCAGGTGTGCCCGCCGGCTCGTCGGTGGGCTCCGGGTCGCCCGGGTAGCGGAAAACCGTGAAGGAACGCTTGCGCGGAACCGCGTCACCGTTCGGGGACGAGGTCGGGGCGGCCTCGGGCATATCGGCGGGAGCCTGTGCGAGGGCACGGGCGGCTCGCTCGGGCAACGCGGGGCGCTCGGTGGGCTGCGGGTCTGAGGCCTGGGCAACCGGCGGGGCTGTCGGCGCGGTGGGTTCTTCACGTCGGATCGGCGTCACCGTCGCAGGCTCGGGCCAGGCGGATTCCACCGGCTCCGGCTCGGGAGCGGGTTCGGGGGCGCGAGTGGTTTCGGGCCAACCGGATTGCGCGGGCTCCGGCGGGAGCACGGGCTCGGGCCAGCCGGTGTCAGCCGGCTCGGGGTCGCCCTGGGGTGCCGCCTGCGCGGCGGCCTCATCAAAAGGGGGCGGCTCCGAGACCCAGCCTCCGGGCTGGGACGGCTGCGCGGCAGGCCCGCGGTGCGAGGCCTGCGCCGACGGGCCGGTCGTCGCGGGTCCGCCCGAAGCCTGCCCGACCTGCGCGGATACGCTCACGGTCAGGCCAGTGACCTCGTTGATGGCCTTTTCGACGTCGGCCGCGCGGGGGCCGCGCGAGAAGGCGTTGACCATGGCCTCGACGGGGAAGAGGAGGACCACCTGGGAGCCGTCGACGGCACCGAGCTGGGCGTTGCCGCCGACCATCGACCACGTGACGCGGCTGATGGAGGACAGGCGCTCGACGACCTCGTTCCAGCGGCCACGCAGCATGTCTGCGTCGCGGCCCGAAGCCGGTGCCTCTGCGCGGGCGGGCGCCTCCGAGCGCTGGGGCGCGGCGGATTCGCTGCTCTGCTGCGGAGGAGCGGCGGGGCGCTGCTCGGCCTGCGCGGGCGCGGCCTCGCTGGCGGATGCCGTTTCGT
>CAKMQM010000122.1:0-7736 GCA_927911615.1 uncultured Xylanimonas sp. | reverse complement strand
GCCGACGAGCCGTTAAGCTGCAGATGGCCCTCGGGCACGTGCCATCCCCGCGCGACACCGTACCTGGCCCATCGCGGCCTGAAGACCCTGGCCCTGCGGGTGGAGCGTCACTGTGAGAACGCGCAGAAGGTCGCCGAGTTCCTGGCCGCCCACCCGAAGGTCACCGCGGTCCACTATCCGGGGCTGACCTCGGACCCGGGCTACGAGCTGGCCCAGCGTCAGAACCCGGCCGGCGTGGGAGGTGTGCTCTCCTTCCAGGTCGCCACCGAGGAGGCGGCGATCGAGCTGACGACGCGCACGCGCGTCTTTGCGCTCGCGGCGTCCCTGGGTGCGCCGGAGTCCCTCATCGAGCACCCGGCGATCATGACGCACTCCACGCGCGTCGGCGGCGTGGGCGGTGTGCCCGGCACGCTCCTGCGCCTCGCGGTTGGCCTGGAGGATGCCGGCGATCTGATTGCGGACTTGGAGCAGGCGCTCGCGCAGATCTGATGCCTCTCTGACGTCTCTGGTGTCTCTGGTGTCGCTCAGACGTCTGTGGTTCCCCACAAATCTCGCACGTAATTTAACTGTGTCAGTTTTTGGGTGCGCCCAGAAACGTTGCAATTCCAGGCATCTGATTTAAAAAGCTGAAGTATTGGTGACCGAATTACGTGCGACATTGAGGGGGACGAGGCCGGGGTGGCCCGGGTGCCGAACGAGTGCCCACGCGGATAGGTAACAAACATCCGGATAGGTAACAAACATCCGGATAGCTTAATAACCTATCCGGATGCGCTTAAGCTATCCGGATGCGAACAACCTATCCGGATGTACACAGCGACTGTCAGAGGCGGCTATGGTTGGCGGCCCAGTGAAGCCCGGCTGCTCAGCCAGGTCGCGGCCGCCGTCGCGCCGCCAACGGCGAGGACCGCGGGCACGAGGATCGTGGCGCCCTGACCGGTGAACTCGATGACCAGGATGAGCCCCGTGAAGGGCGCCTTCATGGAGGCACCAAGGAACGCAGCCGCGCCGATGAACGCGAAGGCGGCGATCTCGGAACCCGGCCACGCGGTCGCCCACGGCAGCCCGATGACGGCCCCCAATCCCGCGCCGAGAGCGACTGCGGGGGTGAGGACGCCGCCCCAGCCTCCCGCGCCGATCGTCAGGAACGTGGTGGCCGTCTTGGCGAGGAGGACCAACAGCGCGAACGCGAGGCCCGCGCCGGCAGCCCACGTCGCATCGAACTGTGTCTGTGCGCTGGCCTGCCCGTTGCCGAGCACCGACGGAATGCGGGTGGAGACCAGGCCGACGACGACGAACGCGAGCGGCAGGGTGATGAGGATGCGCCAGTCGCGCGGTCGGATCGCGCCGGTGCGTGCGACGGCCTCTTTAAAGACCCACCCCGCGGTGCCGAGCACCGGCCCCATGAGTGCGCCGAAGACCGTCAATGACAGCGACGGCGTGAGGGTGGGGACCGTGTAGAAGAAGGCCGGCCTCGTGAATCCCGTGGAGACGAGGACCGCGATCCCCGAGGTGATGAGCGCGGGGGCGACGGCGCGCGCGGACAGGGAGACGAGGAGGATCTCGAGGGTGTAGATCGCGCCTGACAGGGGGATCGAGTAGACGGCGGCGAGGCCCGCGCCGGCGCCGCACGCGACGATGACGCGCCGGTCCTCGGGGGTGAGGCCGAGCCGGTCGGCGGCGGCCGCGCTGAACGCGGCGGCCATCTCGCGCGGGGCGACCTCGCGTCCCACGGAGGCGCCGAGGCCGACGATGAGGACCTGGGTGAGGGCGTGCCAGGTGGCGCGCAGGGGAGGCATGGGGGTCCCGCCTACCGCGTCGGACACCGAAGTGACGGCCTTGTTGCGGCGGAACAGCAGGAACCAGGACAGGGCGCCGACGATACCGGCGAGCGTCAAGACGCCGACGCGACGGGCGGGAGAAACCGCACTCACGGCCTCCAGGAGGGTTCCGCCGTGCATGTCCCAGGCGATCGCCTGGATCCAGTGGAGCAGATGGATGCACGCCAGGCCGACGAGGCCGGCGATGATCCCGGTGAGAAGCGTTGCGACCGCGAGGCGGCGCGTGCTCACGGACATGGCGTGTCGGAGTCGAGGCGTTCGCTCACCCGCGTGAACAGGCCGGTGAGCATGTCGATCTCCTCGCGCGTGATGTCGTCAAGGAACAGGCGGCGGATGACGTCGCGCTGGACCAGGGCGGCCTCGTCGAAGAGGGTCTTACCGGCCGGCGTCAGGGAGACGAGGCCTCCGCGGCCGTCGCCTTCGCATGGGCGGCGCTCGATGAGGCCTCGGGATTCAAGGCGCTTCATCGTGTGGGTGAGGCGTGAGCGCGAGAAGACGACCTGGTGGGCCAGGAGGGAGGGGCGCACGCCTTGCTCGCCGGCGCGGTCGGTCATGAGAAGCACGGAGTATTCGGGCATCGACAGACCGGCCTGGCACTTGAGGGCGGCTTCGATGCGCTCGGTGAGGCGAGCCGTCGTCGTGAAGTAGAGCTCCCAGGCCGCCGCTCGGGGGTGGTGTGCTCGGCTCACGGGGCCTCCTCGTTCGATGCTTCTGGGTGAGGCCGAATCGGCCTCGGGCTGCCTACGAGTATAACTTTCAATTAGACCCAGGTATAAATCGGTGAAGCGCACGTCACGTTCTCAGAATGAATGATCGAATGATCTGAATTGTTTGAATTGCGTTACTCTAATTGCAGTGCAATATGCATCTGAACTCGTCAGAGAATGAATCCAAATACTTCGAGAGGAATGAATACATGAAAAAGACGAAGAAGATTGTCGAAATTGTCGACGACTTCGATGGCACCCCCGCCGATCAGACCGTTCGCTTCGCGTTTAATGGCGCGTCGTACGAAATTGATCTGAGCCGCGAGCATTTCGAGGAGTTCGCCGAGGCCATTCAGCCCTACATCAAGGCTGGCCGCAAGGTGGGCTCGACCCGCCGCCGTGGCAACGCCGGCAACCCCACGCAGCGCCTGGAGAACGCGAAGATCCGCGCCTGGGCAAAGGAAGAGGGACTCGAGCTGTCCGACCGCGGTCGCATTCCCGCTCCGATCGTCGAGGCCTACCACAAGGCCAACGCCTGATTCGTGACGCAATTGCGGGCGCACCGAAAGGTGCGCCCGCAATTCTTTTTACACAATGAGGGGTGGCACGCGTTATGCGCGCCACCCCTCATGTGCGTCGGATGTCAGTCCTTGGAGACGACGTTATGCGCGCCCAAGTCGCTGCCAACCTGAGGAGCGTTTCCGTCCTCGTACTGGACAGCGTTATTGGAGCCCGTGAAGGACACGGTCTGGACGGACTTCACGTCGACGGCATTCTGGGAGCCGTTGACCGTGATCTCGGAGACGGCCTCGCCCTCAATGTGGTTGTTCGAGCCGTTGACGACGACGGACTTCGTGCCCGCGGGGATCTCGACGTGCGCGTTGGACTCGTTGACCGTGAAGGCGCCGGAGGCATCGGACTTACCCGAATCCTTCGACGTGTCGGACTTACCGGAGTCGGTGGACGAATCGGTCTTGGTGTCCGTGCGCGGGTTGCTCGAGGCTTCGGGGGCGGACGAAGCTGCGGGGGCGGAGGAGTCGCCGCCGGAGACGTTGGCGGTCTGGGAGCAGCCGGTCAGGGCCACGGTCGCGACGGCCAGGGCGGCCGCGGCGGGAAGGAAGGACTTCAGGGACATGGTGTCTCCCTTTCGTATGTTGATCAGTTGGTCAAACGGCAATCAGAGTACTAGAAGGCGGGGATGAAGATCTCGACGCGGCGGTTGAGCGCGCGGCCGGCCGGGTTGTCCGAACCATCTGCGTTCTCGTTGGGCGCGACGGGCTTCGACTCGCCGTAGCCGGTAGCGTCGAGGATCGCGCTCACGCCGTCCTTCTTCAGTTCCGCGGACACGGCATCCGCGCGCTCCTGCGAGAGCTGGAGGTTGAAGGCCTCGTCCGAGATGGAATCGGTGTGGCCGTAGATGTGGGCGGTGGGAACCTTCGCGTTGTTGAGCACGCCCGCCAGGCTCTTCAGGGTCTGGGCGGCTTCGGGGCGGATGTCGGACTTGCCGAAGTCAAAGAGGACGCCGTCCTCCAGGGTAATGACCGTGCCGCAGGACTCGACGGGCTTGAGGGACTCGACGGCCGGGAACTTACCGAGCTTGCTGACCTTCTCGACCTTCGGAGCGTCGTTGACCGTCACGCCGTTGACGGTGGCCGTGCCGTTGCCGTTGTTCTGGATCGTCAGCTTCTCGTCCGAGTAACTGCCCGTGCCGTCGCCGTTGTTGATGATCGTGACGGTGCCCTTGGAGAACTGGCCGGAGCCGTCACCTTTGTTGATGATCGACTCCATGGAGGTCGTATTGGAGTAGTTGCCGCCGCCATTGCCGTCCAGGATGATGCTGGTCGTCGTCGTGGAGTAGGTGCCCGAACCGTCGGCCTCGACGGTGATGGTCACCATGGTGTCGGCGTTGGAGTAGGTGCCCGAGCCGTCGCCGCCGTAGATGATGGAGATGGGGCCCTCGGTGATGACGCCGGAGCCGGTGCCGTCGTTGACGACCGTGCCCTTATCGCTGGAGGAAACGGCGGAGCCGTCGCCGCCCAGGACCGTCGAGCCGGACACCAGGGACGTGCCGTCGCACTTGGCGGGGGAGACCGTCACGCCCGGAACAGAGGCGAGGGACGAGGAGGCTGCCTGGACGACGGCCTTATCTGCGTTCGAGGCGAACACGTCGATCGCGGGAACCGAGAAGAGCGGGATCGGGGGGATCTCGCCGGGGCGGTAACCCGGGACCGTCGGAACCGAGGCGGGAGCTGCGGACTGGGTGGGTGCAGCCGTGGTGGCCTCGGCGGTGGGCGCAGCCGCGGGAGTCTGGGGCTTCGAGGAGCCGCAGGCGCCCAGGGCGAGCGTGGTCGCAGCGACGAGAGCGGAGGCTGTCAGGGTGCGTCGTGTGATGATCATGAACCTAACCGTACGGGAAAATACGAGGGGCGCACACTGTTTCGGTAATCATGTAAAACCGCGGAATCTCAAGGATCTCAGGGGGATTCTGAGGGCGACTCAGGGGGGAATCAGGGTATGGCCGGGGTCTTTGTCCGGACAGGAATAGGGGTCTCGTTGCGCGGTGTTGGGGAGGGGCCTCGTCCCCTCGTGCTCCGGTGTCCAAGCTGTGGCGTGATCAACCCCACGGGATGTATGAGGAGGGTTGGAACCTGTGGGACAATGGAGACATGAGCTACAAACTGGTGCTGCTCCGCCACGGCGAGAGCGAATGGAATGCAAAGAACCTCTTCACCGGTTGGGTGGATGTTCCGCTGTCGGACAAGGGCCGCGCGGAGGCTACCCACGGTGGCGAGCTCCTCAAGGAAGCGGGCGTGAAGCCTGACCTCCTGTTCACGTCGATGCTGCGTCGCGCCATCATGACCGCGAACCTCGCCCTCGACGCTGCCGATCGCCACTGGATCCCCGTTGAGCGCAACTGGCGCCTCAACGAGCGTCACTACGGTGCGCTCCAGGGTAAGAACAAGAAGGAAATCCGCGACGAGTACGGCGAGGACCAGTTCATGCTGTGGCGCCGTTCCTTCGACGTGGCTCCGCCCGCCATCGAGGCCGGCTCGGAGTTCTCGCAGGACACCGACCCGCGCTACGCCGGCGAGCCCGTTCCCATGAGCGAGTGCCTCAAGGACGTCATCGCGCGTCTGCTGCCCTACTGGGATGAGACCATCGTTCCCGCGATCAAGAGCGGCAAGACCGTCATGATCGCCGCGCACGGCAACTCCCTGCGCGCCATCGTCAAGCACCTGGATGAGATCTCCGACGAGGACATCGCCGGCGTCAACATCCCCACCGGCATTCCGCTGGTGTACGAGCTCGACGAGGAAACCCTCAAGCCCATCAAGAAGGGCGGCACCTACCTGGATCCCGAGGCCGAGGCGAAGATCGCCGCGGTTGCCAACCAGGGCAAGTGAGCTGAGCGGAGCCCCGGCATCGTCTGTATGGACGAGGCCGGGGCTCCGTCATGCCCGGAAAGCCGCGCCTTGTGGGTTGTGATGCCCGTCCTTATGGCGCACGTTTAACCGTGAGCAGGGTCGCATGCTGGGACGAATTGCGGTCGTGCTTGAAGTTGGTTTGTGTCGATCCTTGTATGCGTGTAACGTTGAGCTTTCACACTGTATGGGTCGGTTTTGCTCGCCAGCTGGTAGAATAGTTGTGCTATCCACGCAAGCACCCAGGAGTCCATCCATGTCGTTTGAAATCGGTCAGACGGTCGTCTACCCGCACCACGGCGCAGCCACGATCGAAGAGGTCATGACGCGCACCATTCGTGGTGAGGAGCGGACGTACCTGAAGCTGCGTGTGAACCAGGGCGATCTTGAGATTCAGGTCCCCGCCGAGAACGTCGATATGGTCGGCGTCCGCGACATCGTCGACGAGGACGGCCTCGAAGAGGTCCTCTCCGTCCTGCGCGCCCCCTACATCGAGGAACCCACCAACTGGTCGCGCCGCTTCAAGGCGAACCAGGAGAAGATCGCCACCGGCGACATCGTGAAGGTCGCCGAGGTTGTGCGTGACCTGACCCGCCGCGACGATCTGAAGAAGCTGTCCACGGGTGAGAAGCGCATGCTGACGAAGGCCCGTGGAATCCTCACCTCCGAGCTGGCCCTGGCGCGCAACATCGAAAAGTCCGCCGCCGCCGAGCGCCTCGACGCCGTCCTGGCAGAGGGACGCATCGAAGTCGAAGAAGATGCCGTCGACGAGTGAGTCCTGCGCGGTCCTGACGGCCGCTGGCTCCGGCTCTCGCCTCGGCTGCGAGGGGCCGAAAGCCCTCGTTGAACTCTCGGGTCGCCCCCTTGTCTGGTGGGCGGCCCGCGGCCTACGCGCCGGGGGAGTGGGCGCGATCGTCGTGACGGCCCCGGCCTCGTCCATCGAGGAATTTCGTAGCGCCCTGTCCGATATTGACGACCTGACCGTCGTCGCCGGCTCCGATCGCTCGCGTCAGGAATCGGTGGCCCTCGGCCTGGCTGCGCTCGGGAGGTGCGAGGCGGACACGGTCGTCCTCGTCCACGACGCGGCGCGGCCCCTGACGCCCCCGCAGGTCACGACTCGCGTCATCGACGCGGTCGCCGGCGGCGCGGGCGCGGTCATCCCGGTCCTGCCCGTCACCGACACCCTCAAGACCGTGGACGCCTCCGGCGTGGTCGTCGGCACGCCCCGCCGCTCCGACATGGCGGCCGTGCAGACCCCGCAGGGCTTCCGCTGGGACGTCCTCATTCGCGCGCACGAGGAGGGGGCCTCCCTGGGCGTGGACGAGGCTCGGGCGGCCACGGACGACGCCGGCCTCGTCGAGGCGATCGGCGGGACCGTGCACACGGTCACGGGCGACGAGCGCTCCCTGAAGGTCACGCGCCCCCTCGACCTGGCCCTCGTGCAGATCCTCGTCGCCGAGTAAACGGGCTCTTCCGAGTTGAGTGTGGGTGACCGGGTGTTGGTCGGGGGTTGCGGGTAGGTCAAGTCCTGTGGAGTGGTGTAATCGTTTTGTGTCCTTCGGGATGGGTTATGCGCTGAGTTGGAGTGGGGGTTCCTCCTGCCCGGTGGGTTGGGGTGTGAGTCGTGATTTGGTGAGGATGTCGAGGCTGAGGTAGCGTTCGGCCTTTCGGCCCATTCGTCGTTTTGTTCGGCGAGGACGGCTCCGACCAGGCGATGATGGCCTGGCGGTTGGGGAAGATCCCCACGGAGTCGGTTGCGTCGGCGG
>CAKMQM010000121.1:0-3634 GCA_927911615.1 uncultured Xylanimonas sp. | reverse complement strand
GGCTCGCCCATGCCCATGAAGACAACGTTCGAGAGCTTCGTCGGCCCACCCGCGAGCTTTCCGTCTCGGCACGACGCCTGGGCCTCGCGAACCTGGTCGACGATCTCCGCCGTCGACAGGTTACGCGTCAGGCCCATCTGACCCGTCGCACAGAATGGACAGGCCATGCCGCAGCCGGCCTGCGACGAGACGCACAGCGTTGTTCGCTGGGGGTAGCGCATGAGAACAGACTCGACCTGCGCGCCGTCGTACAGGCGCCACAAATCCTTAATCGTGCGCCCGCCGTCAGCTTCCAGTGACACAACCTTCGTCACAAGCTTTGGCAGCAGGGCTTCCGAGACAGCGTCGCGCATCCCAGCCGGGATATCGCTCATGTTCGCAGGATCGGCCTCAAAATGCGTGAAGTAATGGCGTGACAGCTGATCGGCGCGGAAAGCGGGCAATCCCAGGTCTTTGAGCACCTGCTTGCGGGCTGCAGCATCCAGATCAGCGAGATGTGACGGAGCCTTTCCACGCCGCTTCGCGGTGAACGACAGGACGGGCTTAGCGTCCTTATGCGTCGCCCCCCTCCGGCGGCTGATCGGTCGGACGAACCTCACGGCGCGGGCTGCGACGCTGAAGATCCGACACCCCCAGGGTGTTCGGCGTACGTGCCTGCGCCCCGCGGGCCCCTTCGTCGATTGGCTCAATGGCTAGACTCCCAAGAAATACCCGGCAGCGCCCACGCAAAAATGAAGTAGGCGACCGGCGCGCTCATGAGCAGCGCGTCCACTCGGTCGAGAACACCACCGTGGCCCGGCAGGATCTGCGACATGTCTTTCAAGCCGGCCTCACGCTTAATGAGAGACTCGGTCAGGTCGCCCATCGTACCCACAAAGGCGATGGAGATACCCGCAACGACACCCCACCACCAGGAAGCTCCCAGCAGCCACAACCCGACCACGCCGACGGCGATGGCCGTCAGGGCAGAACCTGCGAAGCCCTCCCAGGACTTCTTCGGGGACAGCGCTGGGGCCATGGGATGTTTGCCGAACATGACGCCAGCAGCCCAGCCGCCGGTGTCGTTGGCGATGACCATGAGTTCAAAGACGACGAACACCCAGGCGTTGTGCCACGCCGCCATCATGAGCACGACGAACGAAGCCAGGAACGGCACGTAGACGGCGGCAAACGTTGACGACACAACGTCGCTCATCCGGGACTCTTGACGACGGTCCAGGAGTCTCCACGCCGCGCAGACGAACACGGTGATGTACAGGGCGAAGAGCATGCCCTCTGTGCCCAGCCACCACGCGCAGGTCACCATGCCGATAGCACCGACATACAGGGGCGTCACCGTCAGCGTGATACCCATGCGAGCGAAGGCACCAGCGAGTTCCCAGATTCCAACCAGGCACACGAAGGCAATGACGCCGACAAACGCGGGCAGCGAGGTGAATAGAGGGATGGCGACCGCAGCAATCAGGACAACTGCGGTCGTGATCGCCTGCGGAAGATTACGCCCAGCCTTCCCCGTTGCCCCACCCGCGGGATGATTGTCGCGAGTGGGGCCCGGGGAGAAGACTCGGGCAAGAAGTGAACGATCCGTCGACGCCATCAGATCGTCAGCAGTTCGCTTTCCTTCGTCGCGAGCATCTTGTCGATCTGCTCGGTGTGGGCCTTCGTGAGGCCGTCAAGCTGCTTTTCAGCGCGCTCGACGTCGTCCTCGGAGGCCTCGCCGTCCTTCTTCAAGCGGTCGAGCTGATCCTTCGCCTTACGACGCACGCCGCGCACGGACACACGACCGTCCTCAGCCTTGCTCTTGGCCTGCTTCACGTACTCCTTACGGCGTTCCTCCGTCAGGGCCGGCAGAACGACGCGCACGACGTTGCCGTCGTCGGTCGGGTTCACGCCGAGGTCCGATTCGCGCAGAGTACGGATGATCTCCTGGGTCGCGGTGCGATCGAAGGGAGAGATCAGGACCGTGCGGGCCTCGGGAATCTGGAAGCTCGCAAGCTGCTGCATCGGCGTCGGAGCGCCGTAGTAGTCCACCAGAAGCTGCTCGAACATAGAAGACGTCGCGCGCCCGGTACGAATGTTCGAAAACTCGTGGCTGGCCGCTTCCACGGCCTTGTCCATCTTTTCCTCGGCCTCGAGGAGAATATCGTCGATCACTATGAGCTCCTTTAAGTCAGTGGTCTGTGAAGGTTATATCACGCCGTCACTAGGGTACCGATTTCATCGCCCATCAGCGCGCGGGTCACGGCACCGTCGCCACCCATGCCAAAGATGCGCGTCGTCAGTCCGTTGTCACGACACAGGGCCAGCGCCGAACCGTCAATCACCTTGAGGTCGCGACGCAACGCCTCAGAATAGGTCAGCGCGTCGAAGCGGTGGGCGTCGGGATTCTTGTTCGGATCATCGTCGTACACGCCGTCCACGCCGTTCTTGGCGACGAGGAGTTCGTCGCAGTGAATCTCCAGAGCACGCTGAGCGGACACCGTGTCCGTCGAGAAGTACGGCAGGCCCGCGCCAGCGCCGAAGACAACGACGCGCCCCTTCTCCAGGTGACGAATCGCTCGAAGCGGCAGGTAGGGCTCGGCAACCTGAGCCATCGTGATGGCCGTCTGCACACGCGCAGGAACACCGGACTGGTCGATAAAGTCCTGGAGTGCGAGCGCGTTCATGACGGTGCCAAGCATGCCCATGTAGTCCGCGCGCGAACGTTCAAGACCCTCGCGAGCAAGCTGTGCACCACGGAAGAAGTTGCCACCACCGACGACGATCGCCACCTGGACACCTTCACGCACAGCCGTCGCGACCTGCTCCGCAATATTGCGGACAACCTTGGGGTCCAAACCGATCGATCCACCCCCGAATGCTTCTCCGGACAGCTTGAGCAAAACGCGGCGGTTCGTCGACATGACGCTTCTCCTTTGTAACGGCCCGGGAAGGGCGGAACGGTTAAGAACCATACTACCTGGTAAAAGGGAAGCGGCCCCGCCGTTCGGCGGGGTCGCTCCCATTTGTCAGCAAGCTGACGACGTGGCCAAATCAGGCACCCACGTGCACGCGCACGAAGTTGGTGACCGTGGCGCCGGCCTCCTTGAGGACCTGACCAACGGACTTCGAGGGGTCACGCGCGAAGGCCTGGTCAACGAGGCAGTTGTCCTTGTAGAACGCGTTCAGGCGGCCCTCAACGATCTTAGGAACGATGTTGGCGGGCTTGCCTTCCTCAAGCGTGATCTTCTCGAGGGTGGCGCGCTCCTTGTCGAGCACGTCGGCCGGAACCGAATCGCGATCGAGGTAGGCGGGCATGTAAGCGGCAACGTGCATCGCGATGTCGTGGGCAACGAACTTGCCGGCGGCGTCGGTGACGACGAAGACGCCAACCTGCGGGGGCAGGTCGGGGTTGGTCTGGTGCAGGTAGAGGTCGACGTTCTCGCCCTCGACGCGCACGATGCGGCCAACCTGCAGCTTCTCGCCAATGATGGCGGCGAAGGCATCCAGGCGCTCCTTGACGGTGCCCTCACCCATCGGGGCGGCGAGCAGCGAGTCCAGGTCGGCAGCCTTGGAGGCAACGGCGGCAGCCAGAACCTCGTTGGAGAAGTCGATGAACTTCTGGTTCTTGGCGACGAAGTCGTCTCGGAGTTGA
>CAKMQM010000120.1:0-6154 GCA_927911615.1 uncultured Xylanimonas sp. | reverse complement strand
AAGGTCGGCGGCTCTCCGATCAAGGTCCGCATCCCCGCGGGCATCAAGGACGGCCAGAAGG
Organism: uncultured Xylanimonas sp.; assembly: GCA_927911615.1. Lineage (GTDB taxonomy): Bacteria > Actinomycetota > Actinomycetes > Actinomycetales > Actinomycetaceae > Pauljensenia. The sequence continues at coordinate 6,093 of CAKMQM010000120.1, read as the reverse complement.
TCCGCGTCAAGGGCCATGGCAAGCCCGGCATCAACGGCGGTCCCGCGGGCGACCTCGAGGTCGCCGTGACGGTCAAGCCGCATCCCGTGTTCTCGCGCGAGGGTGACGACCTGGTCCTCACCCTGCCCGTGACCGTGTCCGAGGCCATCCTTGGCACCGTCGTCGACGTGCCGATGATCGACGGCAACACGGCCACGGTCAAGGTGCCCGCAGGCTCCTCCTCGGGCGCTGAGATCCGCGTGCGCGGCGGGGGAGTGAAGACCTCCAAGGCGACGGGTGACCTGATTGCCCGCGTGGCCATCCAGGTTCCCGCCAAGCCGAGCCGCGACCTCAAGAAGCTCGCGAAGGAGATCGCGAATGCCGAGGGCGACCTCGACGTCCGCGCCTCCCTGTTCGAGGCCGTGGAGGAGTAATCCATGGCGAAAACGGGATCGGACGATGCGATCACGTTCGTCATCTCGGTTGCGGCCGAGCTGGCGGGCATGCATCCGCAGACTCTGCGCCAGTACGACCGTCTCGGCTTGGTGATCCCCGCTCGTACCAAGGGGCGGGGTCGCCGCTATACGAAGCGTGACGTGCAGCGTCTGCGCGACGTACAGCGGATGAGCCAGGAAGAGGGCATCAACCTGGCGGGCATCCGACGCATCCTCGAGCTCGAGCGGCGCGTCGAGGCGTTGGAGGAGGAGCGGGACGCCCTGCGTGGGGCGGTCGCCGCAGCCGAGGCCAAGCGTAATCGCGTGTTCGCTGCGTCTGCGGACGGTCAGGTCATGCCGATGCGACGAGGCCAGCGCCCGTGGGATAGCTCCTCGAGGCCTGAGGCGCGCTCCGGTGGTTCCCTCACCGTGTGGAATCCGGTGCGTGCGCTCGCTGCGCTCGCCTCCTCCCAGGCCCCGGCGCGTTCGGCCCTTCCGGCCGCCCCGCGATCGAAGGCGCGTGCGGTGATTGAGGGGACGATCGTCTCTTAGCGGTAGAGCAACGAGACATAAAGGACTGCGGGACCCATCCAGTGGATGGGTCCCGCAGCGTAATTCGATCGAAGATCCGGGGGCACACAGGATCCCCGACCGAAGCCTGGAACAGGCAACAGGCTTGCGCCTGCTGAGAATAGTTTTACCAGGTCACGGTGGGTTTTGATAGTCGATTCTTGAGGTGTCCATCGCTTGGCACAAACGTGCAGGCGGTGTCTGAAATGTGTGCGTTAGATTTGGGGCTCGATTTTGAAATGCCGTCTGACCTGCAATTTTGTTCGCGAGTGCGCCTTTTCCTTGAAAATGCTCATGTTGCGGGCCGGTGGGATGGTGCTCTGAGGTGGCTCATCGGTCGATATTGACCGGTGGGATATATCGATGCCGTCACAGAGAGATGGCGTGGATAACGTCGGTATGCAATACGTAACTATCTGTGCAGGTCAGATGGGTATCAGCGTGTCGCGCGAGGAAAGCGGTCCGAGTGGTGCCCCTCGTCTGTGTCCTGATAGAGAGGATCGAGATGCGTCAGCGGCGCGACCGATGCCCCGCATGCGTTAACGTGGACGCATGACGAAATCTTCGCATCACCTCTCGGTGCGCTCGCGCGTGGCCAAAGTGGCCGGCGGTGCCGCCCGCTTCGCCTCCCGGGCCCTCGGACGCGGATCCGGCGGCATGATCGGCGGTGAGGTCGCCATGCGCATCTCGCCGAAGTTCCTCTCGGAGCTGGCAGCCCCCTACTCCTCCGTCATCGTGACCGGTACGAACGGAAAATCGACGACGACCCGCATGGTGCGGGCGGCCCTCGAAAGCGCCGGACCCGTCGCCTCCAACATCAACGGCGACAACATGACCTCGGGCGTCATTACGGCCCTCATGCAGGGCAAGGGGGCGACGCGTGCGGCCCTCGAGGTCGACGAGATGCACGTGCCCGCTGTTGCCGCCGACGTCAATCCATCGGTCTTCGTGTACCTGAATCTCTCGCGCGATCAGCTCGACCGCGTCGGCGAAATCGGCTCCGTCGAGCGTCGCCTGCGTGACGGGGCCTCGGCCCACCCGGGTGCCGTCGTCGTTGCGAACTGTGACGACCCTCTCATTGTCTCGGCCGCCGCCGACAATCCGAACGTCGTGTGGGTGGCCGCAGGCGCCGGTTGGGGCGGGGACTCCGCCGCATACCCGCGCGGAGGCCGCGTCGTGCGCTCCGGCGAGGACTGGCACCTGATCCCCGCCTTCGACGGCGAGGAACTCCCTGAGCTCAGCAGCCGTCCTCAGCCTCAGTGGTGGCTCGAGGACGTCGAGCTGGCCCCCGAGGGGCCGCGTGCGACGCTGCGTGGACCCGACGGCGTCAGCGTCCCCCTCGAACTGAAGCTTCCCGGGCGCGCCAACCTCGGCAACGCCGCGCAGGCTGTTGCCGCCGCCGCCGCGATGGGCATTGACCCCGCTGCTGCTGCCGCGGCCGTCAGCGCCGTCACCGAAGTTGCGGGACGCTACTCCGTCCACGATGTCAACGGACGCAGTGCGCGCCTCATGCTTGCCAAGAACCCCGCCGGATGGCAGGAAGCCATGACGATGATCGACCCGCGCGTCGACCAGGTTGTCATCGGCGTTAATGGCCAGGTGCCCGACGGCCAGGACCTCTCCTGGCTGTGGGACGTCGACTTTTCCGCCGTCAAGCAGCCCGGCCGCCGCGTCGTGGCCTGCGGTGAGCGCGGCGCCGACCTGGCCGTGCGCCTCGAATATGCGGGCGTCCACTGCGACCTTGTTTCGCTGCCCATGGACGCCCTCGCCGCGTGCGAGCCCGGACGCGTCGAGATGCTCCTCAACTACACGGCCATGCGCGACTTCAAGGTCCTGCTCGATCGAAAGGAAGGCACGCGATGAGCGCCTCCACGCTGCGAATCGGCGTCCTCATGCCCGAGGTCCTGGGTACCTACGGCGACAGCGGTAACGCGCTGATCCTTGCCGAGCGCGCCCGCAGGCGCGGCATTGACGCCGAGGTCGTTCATGTCGGCTTGACCGAGGAAATCCCGGACAGCCTGGACATCTACACTCTCGGAGGCGGCGAGGACACCGCCCAGGCGCTCGCGGCCGACAAGTTCCGTGGCACCTCCGGTCTCGCCCGTGCCCTTGACGCGGGTCGCCCGCTCCTCGCGATCTGCGCCTCCCTGCAGGTTCTCGGCCACTGGTACGAGGACGCGCGGGGCGTTCGCGTTCCCGGCATGGGTGTCCTCGACATTACGACGCGCCCGCAGGGACACCGAGCGATCGGCGAGCTCGTCTGTGAGCCCGTCCTCGACGGTCTGACCCAGCCCCTCACCGGCTTCGAAAACCACGGGGGCGGCACCGTCCTCGGCCCCGACGCCTCTCCGCTGGGACGCGTCATCTTCGGTGTCGGAAACGGCACACCCCAGGGAGAAGAAGTGCCCGAGGTGCGCTACGACGGCGCCGTTCAGGGGTCCGTCATCGCCACCTACATGCACGGCCCCGCTCTGGCTCGTAACCCCGAGCTGGCGGACCTGCTGCTCGAGCGCGCACGGGCGTGGCGCTGGAGCCGCTCGACGTGCCGGGTGTCGCTGAGCTGCGGGAGGAGCGCTTGAGCGGAGTTTCGCTAAGCTGATACGCGACCAGAGCTCGGAATTTTCACCACCGATTCCGCGCAGCGGTCGCCGGTGTGCTATGTTGGCACGTTCTCGTCAATCTGCGCGGCTTACTCACGAGTCGAGTAGATGTCTCATCAGAAAGGCACAGACATGTCGAACCCCTCCTACGGTCCCGCGGGCCAGCAGAACGCGGTGCCCACGAACGGCACTTCCTACCCGGGTGCCGCAGCCCCGCAGGCTATGGCGCTCCCGCGCCCGTGGTCATGCCGAAGCTGCCCGGTCGAGGCGGCGCCGTCACCACGCTCGTTCTCGGCGTGGTGCTCATGGTTATCATCGCGCCGGTCGTCTTCTTTGCCACGATGATCGCCGGCGTGGCCGGCACCGATGGTAACGCGGTCAAGGGCGGCACCACCGCCAACGGCAGCGTCGTCACCGTGACCGCGGACGGCGTCTTCATGGTGCGGGGCGACGCGCACAAGGACCCCTCCTGCTCGCTGGTCGGCGCAGACGACAAGAGCTACGAGCTGGAACCCTACGCTGGCAGCGAGGACGTGTACCTGGTGGAGCACGTGCCCGCGGGCTCGTACGTGCTGCAGTGTGACGGCATCGCCAGCGGTGCGAACATCACCGCATTCAATGCGTCGCCTGAGGTCGTGGCAAAGGTCTTCGCAATGCCCTTCGTGTGGGGCACCGTCGTCGGCGTTGTCGGCCTGATTCTCCTGATCGTCGGCATCGTTCTCCTGGTGAAGGTGAACGGCAAGCGCCGCCGCATCACGCAGGAAGCCATGCTGAGCGCCGCGCGCTGACTGAAGCTCCGCGAAAGGGGACGAGGCCTGGGAACTATCCCGGGCCTCGTCCCCTTTGTGGTTCCCGCTGACGCTTTCCCCTACGGCGGGAAACGGCGTACGATCAAGGGGTATTCGAGCGTTCCGATCGCGTCGGCGCACTGTTCAGTCCGCGTGCCGCATTGTTATGCTTAAGCAAAATTTCCTTCAGGAAGGCACACGCATGTCGAATCCCACCTACGGTGTCCCCGGCAATCAGGGCACACCCTGGCCCCAGTACGGTGACAACGGAGCGGGAGCTCCGATGCAGGGAATGCCCATGCAGGGCATGCCGATGCAGGGAGGGCCTCAGAACTTCCAGGGCGGAGGCTACGGTGGTCCGGCCCCGATGCCGATCGTGAAGGGCCCCAGTAAGGCCCCCGGCACCATTCTGATCGTCCTGGGCGTCCTCGCGTCTTTCGTCGCTGCACCCATCCTTTTCTTCGTCCTCATGTTCCAGGGGCTTACGGGCATAGCTGAAAACATGGCCGCTGGCACTGTCGTATCGAACGGTGGGAACGTCGAGGTTGGCGCTAACGGCAGCTACACGGTGTCTCTCTCTCCCGATAAGGCGTCCTCGTGCGCGCTAATCAATGCAAGCAACCAGAGCTTCGAGATGAAGCAGCTGCAGGGCAGCGCGGAGGTGTTTTACCTCGATGGTCTGGCGCAGGCACTTACAGGATCCAGTGCCAGGGCCTGCCGTCTGACGCGAGGATCACGGGCCTGCCCGCGAGCGGTGAGGACATGGTGACTTCGACCAGCGGCGCGTTCCTGTGGAGCACCGTGGTTGGTGTCACCGGCATCGTCCTGCTGATCGTGGGTATCATCCTCGTGGTTCGAGCCGGCAGTAAGACCAAAGAGCTTCAGCAGCAGGCCATGATGTCAGCGATGTACTGACCCATGTGACGCGATCAGGGGCGAGGCCCGGACAGACTCTCCGGCCTCGCCCTTTGTCGCACCGACACCACCACGAGGAAGGACGCCATGCGCAGCCTGTCTTTCACGGGAGAACGCCAGCTTCGATACCCGGCCCCCGACGTCGCGCGCGGCTTCATGCTCGCGCTCATTGCGCTGGCGAATGTGCCCTTCTGGCTCAGATACTTCCCGGAGGCGCCTCACGCCGGGCATGCGGCGCTTGCGGCGATGGGCAGTGCCGACCAGTGGTGGTACCTGGCGCGGACCCTGTTTGTTGACCGCAGGGCCTACCCGCTGTTTTCGATCCTGTTCGGTTTCGGCATGGCGATCATGGCATCGCGCACGATGGAGCGTGAGCGCCGGGCCGCCATGGAGACCTTCACTGCCGAGGAGGTTGCCGGCTGGCATCCCGTCCAACGACAGATTGTCGAGGAGAACGTCGAGCGTTATGCGCGCCGCACGGCCTCGCGCCTGATTCGCCGTCGCGGCTGGTGGATGCTGGCCTTCGGCCTGGTGCATGCTGTCTTCTTCTCGGGTGACATCATCGGGGCGTATGGCCTGGTTGCGGTGGTTTTTGCTGAGGTGGTTGTCATGAGACGTGCGTGGGCGCGTGTGCTGGTCGGCGTACTCATTGGTTCCTTGAGCCTGCTGGGAATCTGGTCGATGGCGGCGCTGGCGGGCCGAGAACCGATGATGTTGGAGTTCCACGATCCTGTATCGCTGGACGCGGAGTATCCGCTGGTGTCTGTTGCCTCCTGGCTCATCGCGACGCCGATGACTGTCCTCACG
>CAKMQM010000119.1:0-3165 GCA_927911615.1 uncultured Xylanimonas sp. | reverse complement strand
CCTGTACCGCAAAAATCGCCCTTTTTGAGCCATTTTCGGCACGCAGGGCGAAAATTGTCACGCTTTCTGCGCAGGCACTCGCAGCAGGGCGACTTTTTTCTCGCTGTGGGTTTGAGCAATCGAAGCTGGGCGACTTGTGTCGCGCCACCAGCGGCGGTTTCGCTCACGGAGCGCTTCATCTTCATCGCAACCACCTGCTTGGGCCACGGAAAGCTCGCGCTGGCACTCACACGGCGTTCATGTCCACCATGTCGCATGGTGATTGGGATGCTCTGAAAGAAATATCGCCCCTGCTTGGGATTGCGCCTGCCGGCATGAAATATAAATCGCCCATGCTCGCCTAAAACCACTGATTTTGAGCCTATTTCGGCGAGCAGGGGTGGTTTTTCTTTCACGAAGGCCATCGAACACACAACACAGCGGCGCGCAGGGGCGATGTTTCTTTCACTGTCAGGCCGCAGCCCCCGACACACACCGCACGAAACAACGCCAGCGGAGGCAACAGAAAGACGGCATGCACAGCAGGCACACAAAACGGGGCCGGTGATCATTCACCGGCCCCGCCTCGTACGTATCAGCGCTAGGAAGCGCATGCATCAACGCCAGAGGCTATCAGGCGCGCACAGAGCGCTCGTAGTCCTTCATCAGGTCGATGCGGCGCTGGTGGCGCTCGTCGCCGCTGAAGGGGGTCTCCAGGAAGGCGTCGATGAGGGCGAGAGCCTCTTCCTCGCTGTGCTGGCGAGCACCGACGGCAACGACGTTCGCGTCGTTGTGCTCGCGGGCCAGACGTGCGGTCGCATCCGACCACACGAGGGCAGCGCGCACGCCTTCCACGCAGTTGGCGGCCATCTGCTCGCCATTGCCGGAGCCGCCGATGACGATGCCGAGGCTACCCGGCTCATCGACGACAGCCTGGGCTGCCTCGATGCAGAACGGCGGGTAGTCGTCGAGCGCATCGTAGGTGTGGGCGCCGTGGTCGACGACATCGTGACCGGCCTCGCGCAGGTGCGCGACGACCTTTTCCTTGAGTTCGAAACCGGCGTGATCGGTGCCGATATGAACGCGCATGGGATCCTCCTGAAGAGTTCTCAAACAAGCAACGCCCACTAGTATGGCACACATCACCGTCCCACGTGGTTGTATGAAACCCTGCTAAACTGACCGAGCTGCCCCGATAGCTCAGCGGATAGAGCGCTTGCCTCCGGTGCAAGAGGTCGCAGGTTCGAGTCCTGTTCGGGGTGCCACTCATATCCACACCGCTCACAATGCCCGCGTCCAACCCAGCGGAAACCCGCGAGCGAACGTGCCCCGGCCTCGTCGATGAGGTCACTCCCACCTCCTGGAACACTCCACACCCCGTTCCCCTACCCCATAAAATAGGGGGCGTATTTATCGTCAACCAAGGACTGGCCGATGACCTACCCCTGGTGGAGCCTGCTCCCCTTCGTCGCGATGCTTGGCTGCATCGCAGTTCTGCCTATCATCCCGAAGACCGCGCACTGGTGGGAAAAGGAATCCTCCCAGCTGTCCGTCGCGCTCGCGCTGGGCGTGCCGACGACGATCTGGATGTTCATGAAGGCGGGCACCGGCCCGCTCATCGCCACGGGCGTGGAGTACGTGCAGTTCATCGCGCTGCTCTTCGCGCTGTTCGTGGTCTCCGGCGGCATTCACCTGGCCGGCGACATCAAGGCGACGCCGCGTAACAACACGATTTTCCTGGCGATCGGCGGCCTGCTGGCATCGTTCATCGGGACGACGGGCGCGGCCATGCTGCTCATCCGCCCGCTCCTGGAGACCAACAAGGAACGTAAGCACCGCGTGCACACGGTCCTGTTCACGATCTTCATTGTGGCGAACTGTGGCGGCATACTGACTCCGCTCGGCGACCCGCCGCTATTCCTCGGCTACCTGCACGGCGTGCCCTTCGCATGGACGTTCGCGCTGTGGAAGGAGTGGCTGTTCGTCCTGGCACTGCTGCTCCTGTCGTACTACTCGATCGACCGCGTGCGCTACGCGTCCGAGGACACCGCCTCCATCGAGGCCGACGACCGCGAGGTCAAGCCCCTGAGCCTGCACGGCAAGATCAACCTGCTGTTCTTCGCGATCATCATCTGTCCGTCGCTTTCGCTCCCTCCTGGGACGGCGAGGCGCTGGCCGAGGGCCACGTGCACTCGTGGACCGGCTTCGTGCCGTGGCGCGAGATCATCATGTTCACGGTCGCGGGCCTGTCCTACAAGCTTTCGGACAAGAAGGTGCGCTTCGAGGAGAACGCGTTCACGTGGGCTCCGATCATGGAGGTCGCGACCCTGTTCATCGGCATCTTCTCGACGATGGCGCCGGCGCTGCGCTACCTGGAGCAGATCGCCCCGTCACTGCCGCTGACCCGCATGACGTACTTCGTGTTCACGGGCGGCCTGTCCTCGATCCTGGACAACGCTCCCACGTACATGACGTTCTTCGAGATGGCGAAGGCTTCCGGCGGCGAGGGCACCCTGATTGCTGGCGTGCCCGAGTACTACCTGATCCCGATTTCGCTCGGCGCCGTGTTCTGCGGCGCGATCACGTACATCGGCAACGGCCCGAACTTCATGGTCAAGTCGGTCGCCGAGTCTGACGGCGTGCCCATGCCGTCGTTCGGTCGCTACATCGGCTACGCGTTCACGCTCCTGGTGCCGACCCTGGCTGCCATGGCAATGATCTTCGTGGGCGAGACCTGGCTGGTTCGAGGCCTGGGCATCGCCCTGGCCGCCGGCCTGGTGTTCCTGTCCCTCGTGCGCATCCGACGCGCGGGCCTGGACGAGGCCGTGGCCGACTTCAGCGGCAACGAGTGAGTCAGCGGTCCTGACAGACGCATCAAGGGGGCGGAGCCAAGCGGCTCCGCCCCCCTCGTTTTGCTATGCCGCTGTTTGTCTCTGCGTTACTTTCTAGGTTCTAGTGGTGGTTGCAACAGATCTTGGTGAAGGAGTTCGTTGTGGCTGGTGTTGGTCGTGTTTTTCAGGGGGTTGAGTACCCCTCCCGACGTGAGGGCGTGTCAGGCTCGGCATCGGGAGTATGTGCGGGCTCTTGCTGATGGTTTGAACTTCACGCAGGCAGCTCATGCTGTTGGGGTCTCGAAGCGGACGGGCAAGGTCTGGCGTAATGGCCGGACTCGCTCAAGTGGACGGT
>CAKMQM010000118.1:0-2931 GCA_927911615.1 uncultured Xylanimonas sp. | reverse complement strand
TAGGTGTTCGAGACGTCCGTTGATGGCTTCGGTAGGACCGTTGCTGGTGTGGGGATGATCGAAGTAGGCCAGGATGTCCCCGGCTCGGCGTTTGAGTGTCCTGCCCAGCGTGATGAGCTCGGTTAGGCCCCTCGGTACGCGCGTGGAGGTCAGTGTGTTGATTTCGGCTTGCATAAGGGCCTTACCGCGGATTTTGTTGGGATCACGATAGGCGCCAGGTGATGTTCTGGTAGACGCTCCATGTGACTTCGAGGGCGACGTGGTAATCGCTGGCGAACAGGTCGAGGATCTGGTGCTGCTGGCGTGGCGTGAGTAGGCATGAGCGGGTGTGTAACATCCTGCGGGCCTTGTATAGGGGGGTCGGTGGCACGCCCGCGCCGGTGGTGGAGTTCTTGCTGAATGCGTCTGCGGCACTCATCCAAGGCGTTGCCAGCCAGGTGCACGACATGGAAGGGGTCCATGACCGCCCTCGCGCCGGGGAGTTCTTCAGCGGCTGCGCTTTTGAACCCGGTGAATCCATCCATCGCGACGATCTCAATGCGTTCGCGCCACGTGTCAGGGCGGGAGGCCAGCCAGGTTTGAAAACCTGCTTGGAGCGGCCCGGGACCATGTCCAGGAGCCGGGAGGGACCGCGACGGTCTCGTACGGGAGTGACGTCCAAGATGACGGTGACGTATTTGTCGCCGTAGGGGGTGTGGCGCCACACGTGTTCATCCACGCCAATGACACGCACGCCTTCACACCGTGCTGGATCATTGATCAGCAGGCGCGCCCCTTCAGCCAGGACAGCAGTATTGGCGGCTCTTCCAGGACACACCGAGGGCCTGGGCGACGCGCGCACCGTCAGATGGTGGACCACCAGGCCCGTCAGCGCCCAGCGCACCGCCGCACGCGAGAGCTTCGCGCGCGGATCGGCCGCTTGACTCATGTCTTGACGCCACACGTGAGCACACGTCTCGCACCGGTAGCGGCGCACGCTCACATGCAAGATCGTGGGACGCCACCCGTAAGGCTCGTGAGCTAAGCGCCTGACCACCGTGTCACGAGAAATGCCCTGGCACCCGCAGCGTCGACACCACCGGTCCTCACCCGTAATACGGCACGCCAACACTTCCATGGTCTGCCTCAACGCGCTGGCCCGTCACTTCTAGGCCCAGGTCATCCAGGCGCGTGAACACGCTCAGATCAGGGCGATCAAAGATAGTATTGGCCATGTCGAGGTCTTTCAGATGGACGGTGTAGGAACCCCCATCATCGGAAGACCTCGACCCCTACCCAGCCACGACACGCCCAACCCCGCCCACAACACCTACACCCTCAAATGCGAAGAGCCACAAAAGTCCATGCACATCAGTCGCCGACGTCTCCGCCACCGCGCAGCTCCTCGAGCATGCCCGCCGTGAGGATGCCCGAGGGCAGGGCAACGACGGCGACGCCCATGAGCGAGGAGATCATGGCGATGGCACGCCCCACGTCGGAGGTGGGGTAGAGGTCGCCGTAGCCGACGGTCGTCAGGGAGACGACCGCCCAGTACACGGCATCGAAGAAGGTGTTGAAGGTTTCCGGCTCGACGTTAAAGATGGCGAGGGCGCTGACGAGGATGTAGCCGATGGCCAGGCCGAGGACGGCGAGCAGCGCCTCCCTCTCTTTCTCGAACACGGCGGCGATGACGGAGGCGCTCTTCGAGTAGCGAATGAGCTTGAACAGCCGCAGGGCCCGAAACAGGCGGAGGACTCGCAGCGTGCGCGGCGCGTCGTTGAGGGCATTGAAGACTGGCAGGATCGACAGCAGGTCGATGACGGCCATGGGGGTGAAGGGATAGATCAGGAACGACAATGCGCCCTTGCCGAGCTTCAGATCCGCCGTCGCCCATCGTGCCAGGTAGTCGGCGATGAACACGAGGACGCAGGCGTACTCGATTGTCTCGAGGACGGGGCTGTATTCCTTGAAGCACAGGGGAAGGAGGCTGGCGATAATGAGCACGGTCATGACGTGCCCGCACCACATCGCCGCTCCCCCATCACCATCCAGCAGAGAGTAGAGACGTTTCCGCACCTTTAACACTCCTCATCGATATGCGCGTCACGCGCCGGGAAAACGCACCCACGACTGGGCACTGACTTGCGTCGAGCGAGGGCCCCGGAGCTTGCCACTCGCCGATACCACGCACTGTAGCACCGCGCCGAGTCCCGCCGACCACGCCCCACACACAGTTGTGGGCCGCTCACAAACAGCACAAGAACGCCTATCTCGTCAAAAACTCAACGAGTTTCCCCTCACAAACACCATACATATCAATTATTTACGCGTAAGGTAGTGGGCATGGCAACAGATACATGCACGCTGTTCGCGACACTGATCGACACGGAAGTTCGCGCTTGGAGCGCCGTTGAATCCGCCCTCTCCGAGGCCGGAAACGCGCTGACACTCGGCCGCTTCCTCGTCCTGCGCACGGTCCGAGACACCCCCGCGTGTCGCATCCAGGAGGTCGCGGCGAGCCAGGGGATCACCCTGGGAGCGGCCTCGCGCCTCGTCGATCGCCTCCACCGCGACGGACTGCTGCACCGCACCCCGTGCGAGCACGACCGGCGCGCGACCATCCTGACGGTGACGGACCGGGGCCTGGCACACCTCGAGGAGGCCTGCGCGGTCGTCGAGAAGGAGCAGGAGCGCCTCTTCGCCCCACTCTCCACAGCCCAGCGCGAGGAGCTGACGCGCTGCCTCGCGCTCATCGCCGAGGCTGCCAAGGAGCGCGCATGATTCGCTTCGACCACGTCTCCAAGACCTACCCGGGCGGCACACGCGCCGTCGAGGACTTCTCCCTCACCGTCGAGCAGGGTTCCACGACCGTCTTCCTGGGCACCTCGGGCTGCGGCAAGACGACGCTCATGCGATGGTGAACGCGATGGTCACCCCAACCTCGGGCAGGGT
>CAKMQM010000117.1:0-12207 GCA_927911615.1 uncultured Xylanimonas sp. | reverse complement strand
TCAACGCGCGCAACGCCGCCGCCGGATCCCTGCGCCAAAAAGACCCGGCCGAGACCGCCAAGCGTCCCCTCGCGATGGTCGCCCACGGCATCGGCTTCGTCGAGGCCGGGGAGGACTTCACCGAACCGACCACCCAGATGGGATGGTACGAGCAGCTGCGCGACTGGGGCCTGCCCGTCTCGCCCTACACCCGCGTGCTCACGGGCCGGGAGGCTATTGAAGAGCGGATCGCCGAGATTGGTGCTAACCGCCACGGCCTCGTCCACGAGATCGACGGCGTCGTCGTCAAGATCAACGACCTGGACCTGCAGCGTTCTCTTGGCTCGACCTCGCGCACGCCGCGCTGGGCGACCGCCTACAAGTTCCCGCCCGAAGAGGCCCACACGCGTCTGCTCGACATCCGCGTCCAGGTGGGCCGCACGGGCCGCGTGACCCCGTACGGCGTCATGGAATCCGTGCTGGTCGCGGGCTCGAACGTTGCGCGCGCGACCCTGCACAATGCCCAGGAGGTCGCCCGTAAGGGGGTCCTCATCGGCGACCTCGTCGTCCTGCGCAAGGCCGGCGACGTCATCCCCGAGATCGTCGCCCCCGTCGAGGACGCGCGCAACGGCTCCGAGCGTCCCTTCGTCATGCCTACCGAGTGCCCCTCCTGCGGGACGACGCTCGTCCAGGAGAAGGAAGGCGACGTCGACCTGCGCTGCCCGAACAAGGGCTTGTGCCCCGCGCAGATCACCGAGCGCCTCGCCACGTCGGCGCGAGAAGCGCCCTGGATGTGGAGGGCCTCGGCGACGAGTCCGCCCTGGCGATGACCCAGCCCGAAAACGACCGCGACGAGGCTGGCCGCCGCCCTCGTCGCCGGACACAGCGTCACCCTGGAGGACGGCACCGTCCTCACCCTCGAGGCGGCCGCGAGCTGCCCCACGGCGAGCAGATCACCCGCGCCGAGGAGCTCCTGCCCGCCCCGCAGGCCCCCGCACTGCGTACCGAAGCCGCGCTCTTTGACCTGCGCGCCGAGGATCTGCGCGACGTCATGGCGTGGAAGCCCGTCAAGAAGAAGGGCGAGGAAACAGGGGACTGGAAGCAGGTTCGCTACTTCTGGACCAAGGCCTACAAGCCCCGCAAGCTGCGCGGACAGACCGTCTTCGAGCCCATCGAGCCCAGCGCCTCCAAGGGCACCGAGAAGATGCTCGCCGAGCTGGACAAGGCCAAGAGTCAGCCCCTTGCGCGCGTCCTTGTCGCCCTGTCCATCCGCCACGTCGGCCCGACGGCGGCCCGCGCGCTCGCAGAGAAATTCCTATCGATGGATGCTCTGCGCGCCGCCTCGGTCGAGGAACTCTCCGCCGTCGAGGGCGTGGGTGAGGAGATCGGCCGCTCCCTGCGTGACTGGTTCACGGTCGACTGGCACCTGGAGGTGCTGGAGGCGTGGGCGCGCGCGGGCGTGCGCATGGCCGACGAGGCGCCCGAGCCGGCCTCGGACGTGCTCGCGGGCCTCACCATCGTCGTCTCGGGCGCGATGCCCGGATACGACCGCGAGGCCGCCAAGGAGGCAATCACCTCGCGCGGAGGAAAGGCGGCGGGCTCGGTCTCGAAGAAGACCTCGCTCGTGGTCGCTGGACCGGGCGCGGGCTCGAAGGCCGCGAAGGCCGAGGCCCTGGGCGTCCCCGTCATCACCGAGCAGCAGTTCGACGACCTCCTTGAGGGAGGCCTGGCGGCCGTCGGCCTGTAACGAGGCCGGGGAAGACCTGAGCATGACACTACGACTGCAATGGTCGATTCTTCTGCTCCCATCCGATTAGACATCAGATGACCGTGGGGCAGTGTACCGTTCCTTCATGGGAACAAATCCGTTGCTGGCGAACGCACTCGATTTGGATAGATGGGCAGACACCCTCGAGTCTCGAGGGGCCTTTCCGGAACTCATGCGGAGGCTACTCGCGCAGACACCGGGCGTTACCAACATCGACATTCGCGCTCGTGAAGGAACCGCAGCCCCGGGATGGGATGGAACGGCTACGTCCGACGGGTCTTCATTCTTACCCAAGGGCGAGCTGCGTTTTGAATTCGGTACGAACCAGCAGCCAAAATCCAAGGCCAATGAAGATTACAATAAGCGAGCCGACCCAATCGTTGGAAAGTCGGACGAAATTTTTGTCTTCGCTACACCCAGAAACTGGGCCGGAGCTGCAGAGTGGGCGAAGCAACGTAGCAGCGAAAACAAATTTGCATCGGTAGAAGCCTTTGATGCGCATCGGATCGAGGGCTGGCTTCAATCGCTACCAGCGGTCCACTATTGGATCAGCGAGCAACTTGGCAAGCCTGTCTCGGGGGCACAGACTCTGACGTCGTGGTGCGAGAGGCTCCATCGTAATTGCATCATTGACGTACCTCCGGCATTTCATGCTGCTGGGAGGAGTAAAGAAGCAGAGAAGCTCATGCAACGCCTGCATGACAATAAAATTGCACCTGTAATTCAGGCTGCATGGCGTGATGATGCGCTCGCCTTTTGTTATGTGGTCCTTCGAGAAAAAGATCCCACTGCACTCGAGCGAACCCTGGTTGTGTTTACCCCAGAAGTCTGGCATTATCTGGCAATTCAATCCTCCAGCTTCATCCTGATTCCGATGTTTGACGACCCTGACATAGGATTAGCGCAAACAAGAGGACATAATTTGATTCAAATTGCAGACAACTCATCATACGTGCTGGATAACAATGTCAGTATCCGTCTACCTAAAATATCGCGAGAAGTCGCTGAGCGTATATTGCATCGTGTCGCACTTTCGTCTTTTGATGTAGCCAAAATGGCCGCCTTGGCGCGCAGAAGTATGAGTGCGTTCTATCGAACAATATCGCTTGATCAAACAATGAAAAAGCCAGACTGGTCGACAAATGCAGAAACTGTGAAAGTCTTGGCGCCCCTAATGCTTGTAGGAGCTTGGGAATATAACCATCCTGAAGATTGTCGAGCGATTGAGAATCTTGTAGGTGTATCAAATGAAAAATTAATGCCCTTCTAGACAAGCTTTATGAAAAGCATCAATCGAATGCCCCGTTCGTTCGATCTGGGGATAGGTGGAGCATTGTTGACCCTTTGGGCGCAGCTGACCTAATGTTCCATAAGATATCTGAACAGCATGTAAATTGCTGGGAAAACCTTGTGAATAGTGTTGTGCTTTCAGAAATGCGTAAAGTTGCGATGCGAAGAGGGTGTGCCTCTGCGGAACAATTTGTACAGAATATTGGTGCGCTTTCGGCGACGCTGCATCGGAACGTGATGCGTGGTTTACCGTTGGTGTCGGCATGGGCTGAACGAAATGCTGGGCCTGCGCATCCTTTATTGTTAGCCATGAAGAGGATGATTAACGGGTTTTTCGATGCAGGATTTGAATCAGAAGATTCTATTGGCTTGATTGATCTGTCGTGGGCCTTTGTGTATTTTGCTGAGGCTCTCCCGGATCTATTTTTGGATAGGATAGATGGTTTGGTCCGGACGGTAGATTCGCAAAATAGTCTGTCGAGTCCGGTTTTATGTAATGGGGAAAACGGGACCTTCGTTACTGACGCGGCGGATGCGTTGGAACGTCTGACGTGGTCGCGTCAGTACTGCGCTCGAGCTATATTTCTCATTGCTGCTATTGCAGACAAAACGTGTGATGAAGGGTTGTGTGCGGCGTTATCTCTGGACTTGTGTAAGACCCTTGGTGTGCGCTCAAAGTTCGGTAATGCGAGTGTTGATGATAAAGGTGCAATCGTTCAGACATTGCTTTCGAAGTATCCGAAGGTAGGTTGGTATGCTCTGACGGGTATTATGTATCCAAAAATGTTCAATAATATTATGCCTCGTCGGCCCATCTATCGCGACTGGTCGGTTGAGAATTGTGTTTCGAACGAATGTGTTGCTATCTATCTGGAAAAGATAATTGATGTAGCGGTGTTGACAGCGGAAAGTGATGTAAGCCGCTGGGAAATTTTGTTGGATGCTGTCGGGAAATATGGGTGTGATAAACTCCAGAGGGTTGTTAAAGAGCTGCGACAAAGGGTGCAGCCAAGCGCTTTGTCGAAGTCGGAAGCTGTTAAATTGAGTAATATTCTGCATAGGTATATCGGTATTTGTGATTCGCGCACTTGTGTGGAAGACTCTGCTCGACAACTGCTCGATGTGGAGCTTGAAGGGCTTATCGCCTCGCTAGAGAGCGCTTATGATCTTGTAAAGTTTAGTCGTTTGTTCATTTGTGATCACCCTTGGGTGTGGGGTGCTCTCGGCAGTCATTTGATGATCATTCAATAAGTGTCAAGTCGAAGCAATTGGAAGCACTGCGGTTCATTTATCAGAATGATGTTGATGATCTCAAACTACTTGCTGAGAGTGTTGCTGATCGTAACTGTATCGGTCAAGCAATGGCGCATTTTGAAGAAAATCTTGATCCCTTGGTTCTCGGTTGGATTGTTGAGCATGCTGTGCGTGTACGCGAGGTGGCAAGTGAGTATGTATTGGAAAAGGCGTCTTCTTGTGGTGTTTCTTGGGTTAGGTCTGTATTACAATCAGATCAGCTTCAAGAGGCGATAAAGGAGTACTTTGTTGCTAGCCTTCCGGTAGGTAGGGAGTGGCATGCAATGCTCGATGAGATTGATTGTTCCTTGCTTCGTCCGTATTGGGAGAGTTTCGATCTGTTTGAGATTCAGGACCTTTCTTCCGACGATGCATCTGAATTAGTTCCTGAGCTTATGTCACTAGGTTATGTGGACAAGGCTATTGTTCTTTTGTCGTGTAAGGTTGTTCGCGGGGGTTCTGCCAACGCCCAAGCGATAATTGATGTTCTTATGTTCTTTTTCGAGTCTTATGTCTTTCTGCCTGGTGATCCAGTTTTTTCTTTGGCCAAGGAATTACTCGAGTGGGTTGATTCTTTGATGCTCGATCAGCCTGATGTTGTCCTTGTTGAGTTTCTTTATTTCGCCTCAGGGGATAATGATCTGTCTCTGCGTACGTTGTATAAGTATCTTTCTTTAGAGCCTCATAGATTTGTTTCCCTGGTCTGTGGTTCGTATGTGCCAGAGGGATGTCCTGAGTGGCTTTCGGCAGCGAAGATTTGTGACGCTCGGCTTGCTATTATCAGTCGGTGGAATCGTTTGCCTGGATTGAGTGAGGATAACGTTCTTGACGGTGATTTTTTGCGACATTGGTTCGAGCGTTGTTTTGAGCTCTTGAGTCAGGTTCATTGTTTCGATTATGGTATTCAGCAACTTGGACGTGTTCTTGCATCGTCGCCAGAGGGATCCGATGGAATGTGGCCTGTTGAAGATGTTCGTGAAGTCATTGAAAAGTATGAATCCGATGCGCTCAAGACCGGTGTAGTCGTGGGTCATATTTCGTTGTATGGACCTACCGTGAAGGCTACGTATGAGGGAGGTGGCTCAGAGCGAGAGCTGATGCAAGAATATCGGGAATACGCTCAGCAGATGTACGTGCGTTGGCCCAAGACGGCAACGGTTCTTAATTTACTCGCCGACGTTTACGAAAGGATAGCTGATATATGGGATAGAGATGCTGAGGAGAGGGCGGATCAAGGCTAGTGCGTCTTGGTTGAATCATAATGTTGTCCCGTAATGCGCTCCCGATGTAGTTGAAGGTCGGTGTGGGCATACATTCGTTTAGACGAAGGGCTCGAAGGGGCCCAGCAGCATCTCGCCGACGCGGGTGATCATCGAGCGCTTCTCCCACTCGTTGATCGTTAGGCGACGGGCCGTCGTCAGGTCGTTCGCGAAAATCTCCTCCATGCGCGCGGCCAACGTGCGGGAGAAGAACTGCAGGCAGACCTCGTAGTTGCCGCGCATCGACAGGCGGTCGATGTTCGCCGTGCCGATCGTCGACCAGCGCCCGTCCACCGTCATCGTCTTGGAGTGGACCATCGCGTGACGGTACAGCCAGATCTCCACGCCCTCGCGCAGCAGCTCGCCGTAGTAGGGGCGCGCCACCCAGTCCGCCAGAATGTGGTTGGAATACTCGGGGATCAGCACCTGGACGCGCACGCCGCGGCGGGCCGCGGCGATCAGGGAGCCGAGGACCTCGCGGTCGGGGATGAAATACGCTGTCGTGATGAGCACACGGTCGGTCGCGCGCTCGATCGCGTCGATGTACATGCCGCGGATCGGGAAGAGGAGGTAGTGCGGCAGGTTGAACTGCGCGGTCACGTCCACGCTCCACGCGCGCGCACCCTGATCCGGTAGCTCGGGGCTGGTTTTGGGGCGGAAATGGTTCCAGAAGTCGACGAAGCCGTTTTCCAGCTCCCACACGGCCTCGCCCGTGATGCGCACGTGGGTGTCGCGCCACTCATTCGCGAACGGATCGCCGATGTTGTAGCCGCCCACGAAGCCGACCTCGCCGTCGACCACGAGAATCTTGCGGTGATCCTGGCCCGTGCGACGAATATTCAGGGTGAAGAAGCCCGAGCGAAGCGTCGGGAACTTACGTACGTGCAGATTCGGCATGACGGGGAACTTGTAGAAGCGCGGATCCTGGTTGAGGACGCCGAAGCCGTCCCACACGCAGAACACCTCGACGCCGCGCTCGGCGG
Source organism: uncultured Xylanimonas sp. (assembly GCA_927911615.1). Taxonomy (GTDB): domain Bacteria; phylum Actinomycetota; class Actinomycetes; order Actinomycetales; family Actinomycetaceae; genus Pauljensenia. Next base: position 5,635 of record CAKMQM010000117.1, on the reverse strand, counting down.
CGGCGATGAGTGCGTCCTTAAATCGTTGTCCCCAGCGGTCTGAGCGCCAAATGAAGGTCTCGAAATAAATGTGATGCGTTGCCCCTTCGATGGCCTCCAGCATGTCCGCGTACAGGGAGGTTCCCTCCGTGTACGTGCGCGCCACGGTGTTGCCGATCTGCGTGTCGGCGGGAGGCAGGGTGGGGAAACCGTGCACGCCACCGGGGATACGGGCTGTGCGCATGCGGTCGATCGCGTGCACGGTCACGACTGCGGCCGCCTGGGCGGCGAGCAGGGCGATTCCCGCTTTTTTGACGATGGACCACGTCTGCCTGGTGAGTTGGCGTCGCTGTGAAAAGGCCATACGGGTAGGATGCCACACATGTCACGCATTAGTACTGACGAGGTCGCCCGCGTTGCGGGCCTGGCCCACATCGCATTGACCGACGAGGAAATCACGCGTTTCGCGGGTGAGCTCGACGCGATCGCCGACGCCGTCTCCAAGGTGTCCGAGGTCGCCACCCCCGAGGTTCCCGCCACGTCCCACCCGATTCCGCTGACCAACGTGTGGCGCGAAGACGAGATTGGGCAGACCGTGGACCGCGACGAGGTGCTCGCTCAGGCACCCGCCGCCCAGGACGGCATGTTCCTGGTTCCGCAGATTCTGGGGGAGGACTGATGAACGAGCTGCTGAAGAAGAGCGCCCTCGAGCTGGCGGACATGCTGGCCGCCGGCCAGATCACCTCCGTCGAGCTGACCCAGGCCTGCCTGGACCGCATCGACGCGATCGAGGACCGCGTCAACGCCTTCATCACCATCGACCGCGAGGGCGCGCTGGCGACCGCGGCCGATGTGGACGCGCGCCGCGCGGCGGGGGAGACCCTGCACCGCCTGGCTGGCGTGCCGATCGCCGTGAAGGACAACGTGGTGACGCGAGGCCTGCGCACCACCTGCGCCTCGAAGATCCTGGGCGACTGGGAGCCTCCCTACGACGCGACCGTCACCGGCAAGATCAAGGAAGCCGGCCTGCCCATCGTCGGCAAGACCAACATGGATGAGTTCGCCATGGGTTCGTCCACCGAGCATTCCGCCTTCGGTGCGACCAAGAACCCGTGGGACACCGAGCGTATCCCCGGAGGCTCCGGCGGCGGCTCCGCTGCTGCCGTTGCGGCCTACATGGTGCCCCTGGCCCTCGGTTCCGACACGGGCGGCTCGATCCGCCAGCCCGCGTTCGTGACCGGCACGGTCGGCGCCAAGCCCACCTACGGCGCGGTGTCGCGTTTCGGCCTGGTGGCCATGGCCTCGTCCCTGGACCAGATCGGCCCCGTCACCCGCACGGTCGCCGACGCGGCCGCCCTCACCGAGCTGATCGGCGGCTACGACCCCAACGATTCGACCTCCCTCAACGAGCCGGTTCCCGCACTCACCGAGGCTGTCGAGTCCGTCGCCGCGCAGGGCTCCATGAAGGGCCTGAAGGTCGGCGTCGTCAAGGAGCTGAGCGGCGAGGGCTACCAGCAGGACGTCATCGACGCCTTCAACGCCACCGTCGAGAAGCTGCGCGAGGCCGGTGCGGAGATCGTCGAGGTCTCCTGCCCGCACCTGGAGTACTCGCTGGGCGCCTACTACCTGATCATGCCTGCCGAGGTCTCCTCGAACCTGGCCCGCTTCGACGGCATGCGCTACGGCATCCGCGTCGAGCCCACCGAGGGCCCTGTGACCGCTGAGCGCGTCATGGCCGCCACCCGCGAGGCCGGCTTCGGCGACGAAGTCAAGCGCCGCATCATCCTGGGCACGCACGTGCTCTCGGCCGGCTACTACGACGCCTACTACGGCAGCGCCCAGAAGGTGCGCACGCTCATCCAGCGCGACTTCGACGCGGTGTTCGAGCAGGTCGATGTCCTCGTGTCGCCCACTGCTCCCGAGACGGCCTTCAAGTTCGGCGAGAAGACCTCTGACCCGCTGGCCATGTACCTCTACGACGTCGCCACGATCCCCGCAAACCTGGCGGGCATCCCCGGTATGAACGTGCCGAACGCGGTGTCCTCCGAGGGCCTGCCCATCGGCTTCCAGGTGCTGGCCCCGCGCGCGGCGACCTGGTCATGTACAAGGTGGCGTCCCTGGTGGAGGCGCTCAGCGACGACGTCGCGGGTCAGTGCCCCGCAGCTAACTGGGAGGAAAAGTGATGACTGAGCTCATGGATTACGACGAGGCGCGCGCCGCTTCGACCCGGTTCTCGGCATTGAGGTGCACGTCGAGCTGGGTACCAAGACCAAGATGTTCGACGCGGCCCCCAACGCGTTTGGTGGCGACCCGAACACCTTTGTGACCCCCGTGTCGCTGGGTCTGCCCGGCTCGCTGCCGGTCGTCAACCACAAGGCCGTCGAGTACGCCATCAAGATCGGCCTGGCGCTGAACTGCGAGATCGCGGAGTACTGCCGTTTCGCGCGTAAGAACTACTTCTACCCGGACCTGACGAAGGCCTTCCAGACCTCTCAGTCCGACGAGCCGATCGCTCACGACGGCTACGTGGACGTCGAGCTCGAGGACGGCACCATGTTCCGCGTGCAGATTGAGCGCGCGCACATGGAGGAGGACGCGGGCAAGAACACGCACATCGGCGGCGCTGACGGTCGTATCCAGGGCGCGGACTACTCGCTCGTGGACTACAACCGTGCGGGCGTCCCGCTCGTGGAGATCGTGACCCGCCCGATCGAGGGCGCCGGCGAGCGTGCGCCCGAGGTGGCTGCCGCCTACGTGCAGGCCCTGCGCGACATCTTCCGCGCCCTGGACGTGTCCGAGGCCCGCATGGAGCGCGGCAACGTGCGCGCCGACATCAACGTGTCGCTGCGCCCGACGCCCGAGTCGCCCCTGGGCACGCGCACCGAGACGAAGAACGTGAACTCCTTCCGCGGCATCGCCTCGGCCGTGCGCTACGAGATGCAGCGCCAGGCTCAGATCCTGTCCGAGGGTGGCACGATCCTGCAGGAGACCCGTCACTACCACGAGGAGGACGGCTCGACGTCGTCCGGCCGTGAGAAGTCGGATTCTGAGGACTACCGCTACTTCCCCGAGCCCGACCTGGTGCCGATCCGCCCGGATCGCGAATGGGTGGAGGAGCTGCGCGCCTCGCTGCCCGAGCTGCCCGTCGCCAAGCGCCGCCGCCTGCGCACCGAGTGGGGGTACGCGGACATGGAGATGCGCGACGTCATCAACGCCGGTGCTCTCGAGCTCATCGAGGCCACGGTCGCTGCGGGCTGCGATCCCGCCTCCGCCCGCAAGTGGTGGATGGGCGAGATCTCGCGCCGCGCCAAGGAGCGCGAGGTTTCCCTCGACGAGGCCGGGGTCAGCCCCGCTCAGGTCGCTGAGCTGCAGGGTCTTATCGATTCGGGTCGCATCAACGACAAGCTGGCGCGCCAGGCCCTCGAGGGTGTCCTCGCGGGTGAAGGCGATCCGACGCAGGTTGTCGAGGCCCGAGGCCTCGAGGTTGTCTCCGACGACGGTGCCCTGACGGCGGCCGTCCAGGAGGCCCTGGACGCCAACCCCGACATCGTTGAGAAGATCAAGGGTGGCAAGGTCCAGGCGGCCGGCGCCCTCGTCGGCGCGGTCATGAAGGCCACCCGCGGGCAGGCTGACGCCGCCCGCGTGCGTGAGCTGATCATGGAATGGTCGGCGCCTGAGGTTACTCCGCACGAGCGTCACGGGGGCCGGGATCAATGCGATCCCGGCCCCCGTCGTCGTCTTTGGACTGTGCGTGCCGGGTGTGTGCACGCGGCCCTGAGAGCGCGCCCCGGCCTCGTGCCTGCTCTCCCGAGAAGGTGCCCCGGCCTCGTCCCTGATCGTTCGCACGTGTCCACGTTGTGGCATTCCCCTTCCTGGGGGAGCGGAAAGTTACCTAGGATGAGCGCTTGAGGACAGCCGGGCCGACTGTGGCCGGCGCCCAACGAAAGGACAGACATGCGCACATCGCCGTCGTACACCGCCTCCTACCGTATCGAGGTGGACGAGAAGACGACTTCCATCGCGTCCATTGTTGACGCAGTCTCTTCGACTGGAGCGGAGATCAAGGGCCTCGACGTGGCCGACTCCGACCGCGGGCGCATCATCATCGACCTGACGTGCGACATGCGCGATTCTGAGCACCGCCGCGAGGTCCGCGACGCCATCGGCGCGCTGCCCGGCGTGATCGCCGATTCGGTCGCCGACCAGACCTTCATGAGCCACATTGGCGGCAAGGTGGAGATCCACTCCAAGGTGCCGCTGCGTAACCGTGACGACCTCTCGCGCGCCTACACGCCCGGCGTGGCCCGCGTGTGCACCGCCATCCACGACATGCCCCAGAAGGCCCACCTGCTGACCATGAAGGCCAACACGGTCGCGGTCGTCTCCGACGGAACCGCGGTCCTCGGCCTGGGCGACATCGGCCCCGAGGCCGCCCTGCCCGTCATGGAGGGCAAGGCCGTCCTGTTCAAGGAGTTCGGCGGCGTGGACGCCTGGCCGGTCGTCCTGGACACCAAGGACACCGAGGAGATCATCTCCATCGTTAAGGCGATCGCCCCGCGTACGGCGGCATCAACCTGGAGGACATCTCCGCTCCTCGCTGCTTCGAAATCGAAGAGCGCCTGCGCGCGGAGCTCGACATCCCCGTCTTCCACGACGATCAGCACGGCACCGCAATCGTGGTTCTTTCGGCGCTCATCAACGCGCTGAAGATCGTGGGCAAGAAGATCGAGGACGTGCGCATCGTCGTCTCCGGCGTCGGCGCTGCGGGTAACGCGATCATCCGCCTGCTGCTCGCCCAGGGTGCGCGCGACATCATCGGCTGTGGCCGCGACGGCGCGCTCTCCGGAGATGACACCGAAGGCATGCACCCCTCCCGTAAGGCGCTGGCCGAGGCGACCAACCCGCGCCACGTCCACGGCTCCCTCAAGGAGGTCCTCAAGGGTGCGGACGTCTTCATCGGCGTCTCCTCTGGCAACATCCTCGACCCCTCCGACGTCGAGACCATGGCTGACGACGCTATCGTCTTCGCGCTCGCCAACCCCACGCCCGAGGTCGACCCGATCGGCGCCGGCAAGTACGCCGCCGTCGTCGCCACGGGCCGCAGCGACTACCCGAACCAGATCAACAACGTTCTGGCCTTCCCGGGGCTGTTCCGCGGTCTCCTGGACGCCAAGGTCAAGGAGATTACGACCGAGGTTCTGCGCGTTGCCTCCGTGGCTATCGCATCCGTGATCTCCGAGGACGAGCTCTCGCCCTCCTACATCATCCCCGGCGCCTTCGATAAGCGCGTTGCCCCCGCCGTTTCCAAGGCCGTGCGTCGTGCCGTGCGCGACCTTCCGACCGTGGATATCCCCGTTCAGCCCGACATGGATGTGAACTGAGAGTCATTTCGGCTGTTTGGCGGGCCCGATCGCGCTGGTGATGCGCGGTCGGGCCCGCCTTTTCGTTGAGTCAACGTAGTCATGCAAGCTGAAGCGACACGGACTTTTTCGTTGTGTTTGGTGGGTTTGTGTTGTGTGTGGTGGAGGTCACGGTGTTTTGGTTTGACTTTGGGTGTGGGGGTGAGTAGATTATTCACCTGTCGCCGCGAGCTTGTGAGTGGGTTTGTGGTGGTGGTTCACCGCTTGGGTGGCTGGGGTTTTTGTGGCTTGGTTGT
>CAKMQM010000116.1:0-2516 GCA_927911615.1 uncultured Xylanimonas sp. | reverse complement strand
GACGACGTGGGGATCCTGGCGCACGTCGAGGCGCAGGACGACGTCGGCGCTGGTCGGGGTCCAGGTGTAGGAGGCGGTGGACGCGCTCTCATCCGAGCTGCCCTGCATCGAGTCCCAGTCCTGGAGAACCGTTTCGGTACCATCCCCACCGATCTGCACGACGCGTATCTGGCGCCCACCCAGAGTGCCGCCCTGCGCGGAAACGTTCACGGTCGTCGGCGTGCCAACGGAGGTGGTGAGCGTGTATCCGGGCCCGGCCTCGGCGATTCCGTCACCCGACACCGCGACCTGCGGGCGGGTGTACTCGAAGAGGTTGGCGGTGTTGTAGCCGGCGTTCTTCATCGCTGTTTCGGTGAGCGTCCACGCCTTCGAGCCCTTGGGTGCGGCGACGTAAATCTCGGTGCCCGCCTTGAGGTCGTCGGCCATATCAGCGGCGAGCTTGATCTCCTCGACGGTCGAGGGCAGCACCAGGACGCGGGGAGTGTCGAACCAGAAGGTGAAGTGGGTCATCCCCTCGCCGAAGTATGCGCTGTCCGGGCGGCCGTTGGAGGCCTTGCCCTCGTAGTAGAACTCGCCGTCGTTTCCGCCGCGCACGATGATGTGGCGCGGGCTGGTGGTGCCGCGCGGGGTCATCCACAGTTCCGTGACCTGCGAGCCCAGCTCGATCGTATCCAGGCCGTTGCCCACCAGGCCGCGGGCGACCGCCACCGAGTCGGGGATGACAATGTCGGCGAGGTTCGCGTCGCCGTCGAAGGCGCCGTAGCCGATGGTCGTCAGGCCTTCGGGCAGGACGACGCGGCGCAGGGACGTGTTGTTCGCGAATGCGGCATCAGCGATAGCGGTCGTGCCCTCGGGAACCATCACGTCAGTGTCCATCTTCGTGGGAAGGTACAGGACCAGGGTGCGGCCCGCGTCGCCCTTGCTGTACAGGACGCCGTCTTCGACGGTGTACATCGAGTTGGCGGGGTCCACGGTCAGCGAGGCGAGGTTATTCGCGGCCACGAATGCGGATTCTCCAATGGTGGCAACGCCCGAGCCCAGGTGGACAGAGGTCAGCGCGGTGTCGTTGGAGAAGGCACCCTTACCGATCGAGGTCACCGAGTCGGGGAGTGTGGCGGAGGTGAGCGCGGTGGTGTCGAAGGCGTAGTCGCCGACCTCGGCCAGGCGATTCAGGTCGGGACGGAAATTCACCTCGGCGAGGGACTTGTCGTAGCGGAAGGCACTATCGGGCAGCATCGTGGCACCACCCAGGTCAACGCGCTCCAGCTTGGACATGTACCAGAAGGCCGTGTCATCCATGGACTCGAACCCGTCAGGCAGGGTCAGGGACGTGATCCGCGATCCTACGAACGCACCCTTGCCGACGTGGCGCAGATGTGAGGGCAGGGTCACGGAGGTGATCTGCGCAGAGGAGAAAGCACCCTCGTCGATGAATGCGGTTTCCTCGGCAACGGTGTACGAGCCGCCCGAGTTCTTCGCCTGCGGGTATGTCGCCAGGTGCGTCAGGCCCTTCGTATACAGGACACCGTCGAGGCTCTGGTAGTTCTGGTTCGCCGCGTCAACCTCGATGCTCTCCAGGAGCGGGGTGCGCGCGAATGCTGCGAACAGGCCGTCGGCCTGGACGTTCGGGCCGACGTTGACGGAGCGCAGCTTCGCCATGTCGCTGAAGGTCTCGAGGCCCGCCGTCTTGAGAGAACGAGGCAGGGAAACGCTCTCCAGGGGTGTGTATGCGAAGGCGCGCTCCCCGATCGTCTCCAACTGCGAGGAGTGTGCGTCGTCGTCCTGGAAGGTCACCTGGGTGAGCGGCTGGCCTGAAAAGACATAGTCGTCGATTGTGCGCACGCTCGCGGGGATCCACAGACTCGTCAGCTGCGCGTCAGTGAAGGCATTCGTGCTGATCTCGGTCACGCCCTCGGGGATGCGCACATCCGTCGCTGTTCCGGTGTAGGACACAAGCACGCCATCGGCGTCGATGGTGAAGCCATCAGCGTCGGCGTGCAGCGGGGCGGCTGCGTTCACCCGACCGGCGGCGCCGGCGTCTGCCGCGAAGGCGGCGGGCACGCTGACCACGGTCAGGGACAGGGCGCCGGCGAGCGCGAACGCCAGCACCGTTAACTTTCGATGGGACATCTGTGACCCCTTCTATTGACAGTTGGTAAGTGAAGGCTCCGTATTACAACCACGACCCCTCGTGTCAAACATATCTCTCAATAGGGTTTTCGGATACCCCCTGAGACACTCCTTCTCAGCATGTGTCGCTTGGTAAGACGGCATCTTTGCGCGTAGTACCATGCATCAACCCGGACCGATAGAGAGCACTCATCGGCGACATCACAGCCGCATATCACCCATTTTTTCTAGGGTTTCATGACATCTTTCCATTGAATCTGACAAATCAACCGACAGCCAAGATTTGCGCCATATTCACCCCTACAAGCAAGCACGCGCGAAGCCATAGCACACGAGGCTCGACCTAGTGGTCGAAGAAATGCCCGCGCCCCGGAGAGTCTCGCGCG
>CAKMQM010000115.1:0-2888 GCA_927911615.1 uncultured Xylanimonas sp. | reverse complement strand
CCGAAGCAAACGATCATGCCTCAACCCCAGAACCACAGACACGAAAAGCCTCCCATTCCCTGGACTTCAATTTCGATGTCCAAGAAACGGGAGGCAGTTCAACATGAGACCGGGGCCGAAGCGTCAGCCGCTTGCGCGCCTGAAGCGGATCACTCGTCGGCGGCGCTGGGGTGCGTCATGTCGGCGGGAACGACCCACGCGTCGAACTCCTCGGCCGTCAGGAAGCCCAGCTCGAGGGCGGACTCGCGCAGCGACAGGCCCTTGTGATGCGCGTTCTTCGCGATCTTGGAGGCCTTGTCGTAGCCGATGTGGCGGTTCAGGGCCGTCACCTGCATGAGGTTGATGTCCAGGTTGTGCTTGATCTTCTCGTAGTTGGGCTCGATGCCGTACGCGCAGTGCGTATCGAAAGACACGCAGGCGTCGCCCAGCAGACGGATGGATTCCAGGACGTTCCACGCCATGACGGGCTTGAAGACGTTGAGCTGGAAGTTGCCCTGCGAGCCGGCGAAGCCGACCGTCGCGTCGTTGCCGAACACCTGGGTGGCGACCATGGTCATGGCCTCGCACTGGGTCGGGTTGACCTTGCCCGGCATGATGGACGAGCCTGGCTCGTTCTCGGGGATGATCAGCTCGCCGATGCCGTTACGCGGGCCGGAGGCGTACCAGCGAACGTCGTTCGCGATCTTCATGAGGGCGTCGGCCAGGACGCGCAGCGCGCCCGAGACCAGCACCAGCGCGTCGTGTGCGCCCAGGGCGGCGAACAGGTTGTCGGCCTGCGTGAACTCGATGCCGGTCTCCTCGGAGATCTTCTTGGCGGTGAGCTCGCCGAACTTCGGGTGAGCGTTCAAGGCCGGTGCCCACGGCGGTACCGCCGATGGCGAGCTCGCGCGCACGGGTGTCGGCGTACTCGATGCCATCGAGGGCGAAGTCGATCTGAGCAACCCAGCCGGAGATGACCTGGCCCAGGCGGATCGGGGTGGCGTCCTGCAGGTGGGTGCGGCCCACCATGATGACGTCCTCGAACTCCTTGGCCTTCTTGTCCAGAGTGTCACGCAGCTGGCGCACGCGCGGGTACATGTCGTGCAGCTCGGAGACGACCGCGATGTGCATGGCGGTCGGGAACGTATCGTTGGAGGACTGGCCGCGGTTCACGTGGTCGTTGGGGTGCACGGGGGACTTGGTTCCCATGGTGCCGCCCGCGAGTTCGATGGCGCGGTTGGAGATGACCTCGTTGGCGTTCATGTTCGACTGCGTGCCCGAACCGGTCTGGAAGACGACCAGCGGGAAGTTGTCGTCGAGCTTGCCGGAGATGACCTCGTCGCCGGCCTGCGCGATGTAGTCCGCGATGTCGGCGGCAGCTCGCCCAGCTCGGCGTTGGCCAGGGCCGCGGCTTCTTCAGGATGCCCAGGGCGCGCACCATCGGGCGGCCCCACACGAAGGTGTTGCGGCCAATGTCGAAGTTGTGCAGCGAACGCTCGGTCTGAGCGCCCCAGTAGCGGTTCGCGGGGACTCAACGGCGCCCATCGAGTCGGTTTCGGTACGGGTTTCTTGTGCCACAGGTGGCTCCTTCGCGTAGGGCTTACGTACCCCTCTAGGATAGCGCCGCCCGCGCGTTGAGGCGTGGGGCACTCGTCCTAGTCGCGTCCTAGTCCAGGGGCCGTGCCGCGCTCTTTGCTCGGTGCAGCAGCCACCAGGCGCAGGCACACGACAGCGCGACGAGCGAGAGCGCCAGCAGGAAGGGAGACAGCGGCATCCAGCCGTACAGGGCCGTGGCGCTCACGGGGCGACGATCCACGTGATAGCGCCGGTCGCGTTGATGACGCCGGCGATGCCGCCCTGTTCGCGCGCGCTCACCGCCAGGGACGCTCCCGCCGAGTAGCCGGGGGAGGCCATACCCGAGGCGACGCCCATCGCGAACGTCGAGACTGCCAGCGCCCACAGCGACGGCGCGATCGTCAGGCACGCGAGGGCCACGAGGGCGAGCGTCATGCCCGCGCGCAGCAGAGCGCGCGGACTCCACCCCAGGCGCGGAACGACGATCAGCTGCATGAGCATGGCTCCGGCGGCGTTGGCCAGCAGCATGAGGGCGGTGACGGAAACGGCGGGCGCGGGCTGAAGTCCGCCGCGGTCCTGGACGAGGAATCCCATCGTGATCTGAACGACGCCGTTCGCGAAGTAGATGCCGAACACCGAGGCGATCCACGGTGCAATGCGTCGGTCGGTCCACCGCACGCGCGGGGGCAGCTCGGCGGTGTCCGTCGCCTCGCTCGCGTTATCGTTCGCCGCTTCAGTCGACGAGGCCGGGTCCGCCTGCTCGGATTCCGTGTCCTTGGCCGTCAGGTGGGGCAGACGCCTCCTCGGGCGCGTGGATGCTCCGTCGCGGGGGAGCCAGATGAGGGCGATGGCCAGGGCGATGAGGACGAAGATCGGGGTGGCGTGCACGGGGCCGAAAATCCACCAGGCACCCAGCGCCGACGAGACGAGGGAGCCGACCATGACGGACAGGTTGATCGCGCCGGAGAACGCGGACGTGCCGCGCACGCGCGAGGCCTCGTCGGGGGTCACCTCGGCGACGAGGGCCTGGCCCGTCGGCGGGATCGCCGCGACGGCCGCGCCGAAAAAGGGGCCGCGCGCCGCCATGATGGCGCCCGCAGCGAGGAAAGTGCCGATGTAACCGGCAGCCCGCGCCCACACAGCCGCCGAAAAGAGCGTGCCCGCCGTGAGCGCCAAGAATAGAGCCAGCAGGATGACGCGCCTGCGCCCCCCAAGCGATCGAACGGCGCCCCCCAGAACTGGCTGAGCGCCGTCACCGCGGCGCCGCCAACGAAACAGCGCGCCCACCGATCCACTCGGGCAGATCAAGGGCGCGCGACAGGGGAGCGATCGGA
>CAKMQM010000114.1:0-5541 GCA_927911615.1 uncultured Xylanimonas sp. | reverse complement strand
TGCTCTACGACATGTACGAGCGTCGCCTCAAAGCCGAGCTGTCCGATGCAGCAGTCCCCAAACACATCGGCGTCATCCTGGATGGAAATCGGCGCTGGGCGAAGTCGCTGGGGGCAACCGCCTCGCAGGGACACCGCGCGGGAGCCGGCAAGATCGCCGAGTTTCTCGATTGGTCCGAGGACGCTGGGGTCTCCATCGTCACGCTGTGGCTTCTGTCTACCGACAACCTGGCGCGCGACGAGGGCGAGCTGGGTGAGCTGCTGCGCATTATCTGCGAGGCCGTCTCCCTCCTGGCGGACCAGGGGCGCTGGAAGCTGGCCGTCGTCGGCGACCTGTCCCTGCTGCCCGAGAAGGTGGCCGAGGACCTGCGTGCGTCCGTCGCGCGCACCGCCGACGTGCAGGGAATGACCGTCAATATCGCGGTCGGCTACGGCGGCCGACACGAGATCACCGAGGCCGTGCGCTCCATGATGCGCGAGGCGTCGGCCCAGGGACGCACCCTCGACGAGCTCGCCGACTCCTTCACCGACGCGGATATCACCGCACACCTGTACACGAAGGATCAGCCTGACCCCGACCTCGTCATCCGTACCTCGGGCGAGCAGCGTCTGTCGGGCTTCATGCTGTGGCAGTCCGTGCACTCCGAGTACTACTTCTGCGAGGTCTACTGGCCCGACTTCCGCCGCGTCGACTTCCTGCGTGCCCTGCGCTCCTACGCGCAGCGGGAGCGCCGCATGGGCAAGTAAGTGCGTGCCGATTACGCCGCGCGTGCAATGAGCGAGGCCGGCCCCGTCGTGGGGACCGGCCTCGTCTAGTGTGGCCTTCTTAGGAGAGCTCGTGCGCCCAGGGAGGGTTTGCGCCCTTGCGCGAGACGGTCACGTCGGAGACGGCGCTGGCGCGGTCGATGATGGCGCGGACTGCTCCTCGGGCAGGGCGCGCAGGGTCTCGCGCGCGTCGGCGCCGCGCAGGCCCATGCCCCACATGGCGTCGATCATGCCGCCCATGAAAGAGTCACCCGCGCCGACCGTGTCGACAACCTTGACGTCGCTCGGGGTCTTCGTGAAGCGCACGCCCGAGGCGGTTGCGACGTCGCTGCCGTGCTTGCCGCGCGTGACGACCACGAGGGAGGGGCCCATGCGGAGCCAACGATCCACGACCTTGTCGATCGGCGCGCCGCCCGTCAGCCACTCGATGTCTTCGTCTGAGACCTTGACGACGTCCGCCAGGGCGATAAAACGCTCGAGGGAGACGAGTGCAACCGCGGGTTCGCCCATGATCGAGGGGCGCGCGTTCGGGTCGAAGAAGACGAGCGCGCGTGCGCGACCCCGTGCCAGCGCGTCGAGGACGGCGGAGGCGCCGGGCTCAATGATCGCGGAGATAGACCCGGCCTCGAGGATCTGCGCGGTCTCTGGAACCTCGATCGGGGCAGCCGGGGCCCACTCGAGATCGAAGGTGTAGGAGGCGGCGCCGTTTTCATCCAAGCGCGCCAGGGCCGTCGACGTGTGTGAGGCGCCGCGCGAAGCCGGGGTGATGTACACGCCCGAATCGTTCATGTGGAAGTCGATGAGGCGGCCGAGCGTATCCGCGCCGACCAGGTCGCCAGCGCCACAGGCCGCGAGCGCCCCAGCGTCAGGGCGACGTTCGCGGGAGAGCCACCGGGGATCTCGAAGGGCATTCGGGCTGCTCGTACGTGATGACGATATCGATGAGCGCCTCGCCGATTGCGAGCACGTGGGGTCCAGATTGCACCGTCATGGTGTCTCCTCACCTGCGTGTGAGCGGATCTACAGAATGTACATTAGCGTGCTTCGGGGGAGGGGGTGGTGGTGCGTCCAGAAAGACGCTCCTGGGCTCCATCCAGGATCTGGGAACAGCGGGCTGCCAGGGCCTCGCCGCGCTCCCACATCGTGAGAGTGTCCTCTAGTGGGGCCTGGCCGCCTCGAGGGTCTGAACGATGCGCACGAGCTCGTCGCGCGCCTCCTCGTAGCCGAGGGACTGGGGATCGGGGAGCTGGTCGTTCGTGGTCATGTCTGTGTTCCTTTGAGTCTGGGGTTCGTGGGACGAGGCCGGGGTTGCCTCGCGGGATTACGCGTCCTGGGACGCTGCGTCCGCTGGGGGCGTCGGGTTCGTGGCACCGACGACCTGGGCGACCATGCGGCCCGACGCGAGGATGCCTTCGATGAGGTCGCCCTTCTTGACCTGGGCCGAGGAGGTGATGAGCGCGCCGGAGGGAGTCTTCAGCAGCGCGTAGCCGCGGTCCAGCGTCGCCTGCGGGGATAGGGCCGTCAGCGTCGCGCGCGAGCGAGTCAGCTGTTGGCGCTCCGAGGCGAGCCGACGCTCGATCGCCGATCGCATCGCCGTGACCCGCTGTGTGAGGGCCACGCGGTGCCCTCGACGATGGCCTCCGGCCCTGGAGAACCGGGCGTGACGCGATGAGCGTCAGGTTCGAGCGCTCCGTCACCAGGCGCGCGCCCAGCGCCCCGCGCATGCGGGTCAGCGCCTGAGAGATGCCGTCGCGCTCGCGGGCGCGGTCCGGCACGATGCGGCGAGCCGCGTCCGTCGGGGTCGAGGCCCGGTAGTCGGCGACCAGGTCCAGCAGGGGAGAGTCGCCCTCGTGGCCGATCGCGGAGACGATGGGTGTGCGGGCGTCCGCGACGGCGCGCACGAGGCGCTCGTCGGAGAAGGGGAGGAGGTCCTCCACCGCGCCGCCACCGCGCGCGATGACGATGACGTCGACCTCGTCCATGCCGTCCAGTTCGAGGAGGGCGCGTCCCACCTCGGGCACGCAGTGATCGCCCTGCACGGCGACCTCACGGATCTCAAAGCGCGCGCTCGGCCAGCGGTCCGATGCGTTGACAACGACGTCGTCCTTCGCCTTCGCGTTGCGGCCGCAGATCAGGCCGATCGTGCGCGGCAGGAACGGCAGCGGCTTCTTGTGGGCGTCCGCAAACAGGCCCTCGGCTGCCAGGCGGGCGCGCAGCGCCTCAATCTGGGCCAGCAGGTCACCCACGCCCTGCAGGTGAATCTCCGCGGCCTGCAGGTTCAGTCGACCCGAGCGCTCCCAGAACACCGGCTTCACGCGCGTCACCACGCGCGCACCCTCGGTCAGGGGCGTGGAATCCATGACGCCCGCCCACGCGGTCACCGTCATCGACGTGTCCGTCTCGAGGTCGCGCAGCGTCAAAAAGTGCATCTTCGCGCCCGGGCGCACCTTGTACTCGACGACCTGGCCCTCTACCCACAGGGGGCTCATGCGGTCCACGTACACCTTGATGTTCTCCGTCAGCCTGCGCAGCGGCCACGGATTATCGCGCGTCGTATCAGCCGCCTTCGCGGCGGGCGGACGAGGCTGGGGCGAGCCGCCCGGAGGCGGCGCAGCGGGGGGAAGAGGCGATGTCACGCCACTCAGCATGCCACACGAGAGACCCCGCCGCGCTGCCGCAGCGTGCGCCTGTGGACAGCCCCGGCCTCGTCGATGAGGAGCGTGTGGGATTGCCACGAGCGCGCGCACGCACGCCACCCCGGGCGCTAGGGTGGACGCATGAATGAAAACGTCGACCTGCGAGCCAGCGCCGAGACCCCCCTGCCCGCCGCCCACGGTGAGGGCAACGGCCGCATCCTCTTGGCCGCTCCCCGCGGATACTGCGCCGGCGTGGACCGCGCCGTCGACGTCGTCGAAAAGGCCCTCGAGCTCTACGGCGCGCCCGTGTACGTGCGCAAGGAGATTGTCCACAACAAGTTCGTCGTCGAGTCGCTGACTAAGCGCGGCGCGATCTTCGTCCAGGAGACCGACGAGGTGCCCGAAGGGGCGCGCGTCGTGTTCTCCGCGCACGGCGTCTCCCCGGCCGTCCACGAGGCCGCCGCCACTCGCCACCTCGCCACGATCGACGCGACCTGCCCGCTCGTGACCAAGGTGCACCGCGAGGCCGTGCGCTTCGCGAAGGAAGACTACGACATCATCCTGGTGGGCCATCAAGGCCACGAGGAGGTCGAAGGAACGTTTGGCGAGGCTCCCGACCATATCCAGGTCGTCGGCACCCCCGACGAGGTCGATAACGTCGTCGTGCGCGACCCCTCGCGCGTCGTATGGATCTCCCAGACCACGCTCTCCGTCGACGAGACCCGCGAGACCGTGGACCGCCTGCGCCAGCGCTTCCCGCAGCTCATCGACCCGCCGTCGGACGACATCTGCTACGCCACCCAGAACCGCCAGGGCGCCGTCAAACACATCGCGCCCCAGGTGGACGTCATGGTTGTTGTCGGGTCGGCGAACTCCTCGAACTCCGTGCGCCTCGTCGAGGTCGCGCTCGAGGCCGGGGCCGGCGCCGCCTACCGCGTCGACAAGGCCGACGAGCTCGAGGAATCCTGGTTCGAGGGAGCCCGCACCGTGGGCCTCACCTCCGGCGCGTCCGTGCCCGAGATCCTCGTGCGCGAGGTCATCGAATGGCTGCAGGAGCGCGGATTCCCCACCGTCGAGGTGGCCCGCACCGAAACCGAATCGACGACCTTCGCGCTGCCCCGCGACCTGCGTGCCGACCTCAAGAATGCCGGCATGGCGCCCGCGCGCCCCCACGCGCCCCGCGTCGCCGGGCCAAACCACACGAAGTAGGGCAACACCACCGGGCCTGCTCCGATAGGATGGGAGCGTGTCTCTTACTATCGGTATCGCTGGACTGCCCAACGTCGGCAAGTCCACCCTGTTCAACGCCCTGACCCGCGCGACCGTGCTCGCCGCGAACTACCCCTTCGCGACCATCGAGCCCAACGTCGGCGTCGTCCCCCTGCCCGACCCGCGCCTGAACAAGCTCGCGGAGATCTTCGGCTCCCAGCGCATCCTGCCCGCCACCGTGTCCTTCGTGGACATCGCGGGCATCGTGCGCGGCGCCTCCGAGGGTGAGGGCCTGGGCAACCAGTTCCTCGCCAACATCCGCGAGGCCGACGCGATCTGCCAGGTCACGCGTGCCTTCTCCGACCCCGACGTCGTGCACGTCGACGGCAAGGTGGACCCGGCCTCGGACATCGAGACCATCAAGACAGAGCTGATCCTCGCCGACATGCAGACCGTCGAGAAGCAGATCCCGCGCCTCGAGAAGGAGGTGCGCGGTAAGAAGACCGAGCCGATCGTCCTCGAAACCGCCCGCCAGGCGTTGGAGCTGCTGGAGCGCGGTGAGCTGCTGTCCGGCCCCGAGGCGCCAAGCTGGACCAGGATGCGCTGCGCACCTTCCAGCTCATGACCTCCAAGCCCTTCATCTTCGTGTTCAACATGGACGCCGCCGAGATGGACAACGAGGAGATGAAGGACGAACTGCGCGCCCTCGTTGCCCCCGCTGAGGCCATCTTCCTGGACGCCCAGTTCGAGGCCGAGCTGGTCGAACTGGACGACGAGGACGCCCGCGAGATGCTCGCCGAATCCGGCCAGGACGAGTCCGGCCTGGACAAGCTGGCCCGCGTCGGCTTCGACACCCTCGGCCTGCAGACCTACCTCACCGCCGGTGAGAAGGAGGCGCGCGCCTGGACGATCCACAAGGGCGACACCGCCCC
>CAKMQM010000113.1:0-3194 GCA_927911615.1 uncultured Xylanimonas sp. | reverse complement strand
ACGGAGAGGGCCTTGGGCTTGCGGTCCAGGTAGGGCTCCAGGTCGAGGATCTTTGCGGCTTCTTCAACGCGCTTGTTGATCTCCTCCTTGGATACACCTGCGATCTTCAGGGCGAAGCCCATGTTTTCGCGCACGGACATGTGCGGGTAGAGCGCGTAGTTCTGGAAGACCATCGCGATGTCGCGGTTCTTCGGCGGAACGTCCGTGACGTCCTTGTCGCCGAAAATGTCAGACACACACGCTGTCAATCCATCATGTGGCCCGAACTGTACACCCGCGAGCGAGCGTGCTAACTTCGCTATTAGTCGCGCGCGCGGAACGATCCGCGTTCGCACTCCGTGGGCGAAGACGCTCCACGGTCACCCCACTACGGATCGTCCGGCACGTACCTGCCGGTGGGAAGGAAAACTCCATGGCAACCGTTACCTTTGACAAGGCCACCCGCGTCTACCCGGGTTCTGACAAGCCCGCCGTCGACCAGCTCGACCTCGAGATCAAGGACGGCGAATTCCTCGTTCTCGTCGGTCCCTCCGGCTGCGGCAAGTCGACCTCGCTGCGCATGCTCGCCGGCCTGGAGGACGTGAACTCCGGCCGTATCCTCATCGGCGACAAGGACGTCACGGACGTTCCGCCGAAGAACCGCGACATCGCGATGGTCTTCCAGAACTACGCTCTCTACCCCCACATGTCGGTGCGCGAGAACATGGGCTTCGCCCTGAAGATCGCCGGCACCCCGAAGGAAGAGATCAACAAGCGCGTCGAAGAGGCCGCTAAGATCCTCGACCTGGAGCCCTACCTGGACCGCAAGCCCAAGGCTCTGTCCGGCGGCCAGCGTCAGCGTGTCGCCATGGGCCGCGCAATCGTCCGTAAGCCCCAGGTGTTCCTCATGGACGAGCCCCTGTCGAACCTGGACGCGAAGCTGCGTGTCCAGACCCGTACGCAGATCGCCTCCCTGCAGCGTGAGCTCGGCGTCACCACCGTGTACGTCACCCACGACCAGACCGAGGCTCTGACGATGGGCGACCGCATCGCGGTTCTCGCCGGCGGCCTCCTCCAGCAGTGCGGCACCCCGCAGGAGATGTACGAGCGTCCCGCCAACGAGTTCGTCGCTGGCTTCATCGGCTCCCCCGCCATGAACCTGGGCACCTTCACGGTCGAGGGCGAGTGGGCCAAGCTCGGTCCCGCACGCGTGCGCGTCTCCGAGGCCGCCCGCGCCGCGATGACCGATGAGGACGGCGGAAAGATCAAGATCGGTTTCCGGCCCGAGGGCCTGGATGTCGTCGCCGACGGCTCCGAGGGCTCCATCCCCGTCGAGGTCGACTTCGTCGAGGAGCTCGGCTCGGACGCCTACGTGTACGGCCACCTGGCCGGCGCCGCCGAGGGTGAGACCCTGGGCTCCGGCTCCGAGGGCACCGGCAAGCAGCTGATCGTGCGCGTTCCCCCGCGTACCGCCCCGCGCGCGGCGGCGTCCTGCACGTGCGCATCCGCGAGGGTCAGCAGCACAACTTCTCCGCTGCAACGGGTGTTCGCCTGCCCGAGTGACGCGTAGCGCTCACGCACAGCGATAATCGGCCCCGGCCTCGTCCACTCGTACCTCCAGGACGAGGCCGGGGTTTCGCCATGCCCACGTGTGTTCTTGGCCGCGACTAGCGACGATGCCGAGTCGAGGCTATACGCAGGGCGCTCAAGATGAGACAATGGGTTACATGGCTTTGGACATTACGGCGGCTGCAGTCGACCCCGCCCTTCTGGACCTCCCCTGGGATGTTCCCCTGGAGGAGTGGCCATCCAGCCTGCTCGCGGCGCTTCCCCGCGGCATTTCCCGCCACATTGTGCGCTTCGTGAACCTGTCTGGCCGCGTGCTCGCGGTCAAGGAGATCGGGCCGACGGTGGCACACCACGAGTACGATCGCCTGCGAGACCTCTCACGCCTGGACGCCCCGTCCGTTCAGCCGGTCGCCGTCATCACCGGGCGCGAAACCCCCGAGGGCGAGGAACTCAACGCGGTCCTCATCACCGAGCACCTGCAGTTCTCCCTCCCCTACCGCGCACTGTTCTCCCTGTCGATGCGTGAAGACACCGCGACGCGCCTCATCGACGCGCTCGCCCTCCTCCTCGTTCGCCTCCACCTCCTGGGCTTCTACTGGGGCGACGTCTCCCTGTCGAACACGCTGTTCCGCCGCGACGCGGGCGAGTTTGCCGCCTACCTGGTCGACGCCGAAACCGGCGAATTGCACCCCAAGCTCACCGACGGCCAGCGCGAGTACGACGTCGACCTGGCCCGCACGAACATCATTGGCGAACTCATGGACCTCCAGGCCGGCGGCTTCTTCCCCGAAGACGCCGACCCCATCGACGTCGGCGACCGCATCCGCACCCAGTACGACCTGCTGTGGACCGAAGTCACCGCCGAGGAATCCATTCCCAACGATCAGCGCCAGTACCTCGTCAGTGAGCGCATCCGCCGGCTCAACGACCTCGGTTTCGACGTCGCCGAGCTACACATGTCCACCGATTCCTCCGGCGAGCGCCTCGTCATTCAGCCCAAGGTGGTCGACGCCGGTCACCACAACCGCAAGTTCATGCGCCTGACCGGCATGGACGTCGGCGAGCACCAGGCGGCGCGCCTCCTCGCTGACATCGACGTGTGGCGCGCGACGAACGGCTTCCAGGACCTTCCCCTCGAGCAGGCCGCCCACGAGTGGCTCACCGACGTGTTCGCTCCCGTCGTGCGCGCGATCCGCGCGAGCTCGCCGGTAAGCTCGAGCCCGCGCAGCTCTACCACGAGTATCTCGAGCACCGCTGGTACATGGCCCAGCAGGCCGGCCACGACGTGTCACGCGAAGAGGCCTTGGCCTCGTACGTGGAGACGATCCTGCCCTCCAAGCGCGACGAGGCCGTCCTCATCGAGTCCGCCCCAAGTCGCGCGTCCATGCTCAGCGCCGAGGCGAACCCCGACCTATGGTGAAGGGGCACAACGCCCCGTCCCGTTCACGCTAGGAGCACCTATGTCTGAATTTCCCCGCATCTTTGCCCACAGGGGCGCGTCGTCCCTGGCTCCCGAGAACACGATCGCTGCGTTCGCCAAGGCCATGGAGGTCGGCGCGCGCTGGTTCGAGTTCGACGTGGACATCACGGGCGACGGCTCGCTGATCGTCATTCACGATGACACCCTGGACCGCACGACGACGGGG
>CAKMQM010000112.1:0-6578 GCA_927911615.1 uncultured Xylanimonas sp. | reverse complement strand
GCCTGAGGCTCACGACTTCATGGAGCGCTTCAAGGATGATCTGCGTGATAAGCCGGTCTGGGCTTTCTCCGTCGGCATGAACGGCGTGCCGAAGCACTCGGAGCAGGATGGCAACCGTGTCGGTCCGCTGCTCACCCACGTCAACTGCCGTGAGCTGCGCACTTTCCCGGGTCGCTACAAGCCGGCGCTTCTGTCGCTGCGCGAGCGCTCGGTTGCGCGCCTCGCCGGTGTCGTTGAGGGTGACTTCCGTGACTGGGACGCGATCGACGCATGGGCCGACGATATCGCGGCTGCGTTGAAGGCCTGAGAGTCGTGATAGCAAGCGGGTGAGGGACAGCCCTCGCCCGCTTGCTTATTTATATGCATGCATGTGTATAATCATGCATATGAGTGCAACACCCGCATTTCCGAGCACCAAGAGTGCGCGGCATGAGATGATCCGCGATCTTCTGGCGTCCGAGTCGATCGGTAGCCAGGAAGGACTGCGCGCTCGCCTGGCCGAGCGGGGGATTGACGTCACCCAGACGACCCTCTCTCGCGATCTGATGGACCTGCGTGCAACGAAAATCCGTGACGCGTCTGGGGCGCTCATCTATACGGTGCCGGACCACGACGGCGGTCTTACCCACGACGCTGAAGCCGCGAACGTCCGTCTGGCGCGCTGGTGCCAGCTGCTCCTTGTTACCTCCGTGAAGGTGGGCAACCAGCTTGTTCTGCGTACCCAGGTGGGTGCTGCCAACCTCCTCGCGTCGTCGATCGATGCGGTGAGGCGCGAAGAGATCGCAGGAACAATCGCCGGCGATGACACGATCCTCGTGATCTGCCGCAGCGAAGAAGGCGCGGCTGACGTCGAACGCTCGTTGCTGGCCCTCGCCGAACCCGGCGTGCTCCCCGAAAACTAACTCCGGCCTCGTTCGTACGAACACTGCCCGGGCACCACGAACCCAACAATTGGAAGGAACCCACATGTCGAGCAAAGATCGCGTTGTCCTGGCGTATTCAGGCGGCCTGGACACCTCTGTCGCCATTGGATGGATCGGCGAGCAGACTGGCCGCGAGGTCGTCGCCGTCGCCGTTGATGTCGGCCAGGGCGGAGAAGATCTTGAGGTCATTCGCCAGCGCGCCCTCGACTGTGGCGCCGTGGAAGCGTACGTGGCGGACGCCCGCGACGAGTTCGCAGAAGAGTACTGCATGCCCGCGCTCAAGGCTAACGCTCTGTACGAAGGCAAGTACCCCCTCGTGTCGGCACTGTCGCGTCCCGTCATCACCAAGCACCTGGTGAAGGCGGCTCGCGAGTTTGGTGCGTCGACAGTCGCCCACGGCTGCACGGGCAAGGGCAATGACCAGGTCCGTTTCGAAGTTTCGATTACCTCGATGGCGCCCGACATGGACTGCATTTCCCCTGTCCGTGACCTGGCGCTGACGCGTGACGTTGCGATCGACTACGCCGAGAAGCACAACCTGCCGATCGAAACGACCAAGCACAATCCCTTCTCGATCGACCAGAACGTGTGGGGCCGCGCTATTGAGACCGGCTTCCTCGAAGACCTCTGGAATGCTCCGACCAAGGACGTCTACAACTACACCGACGACCCGACCTACCCGCCGCTGCCTGACGAGGTCGTCATCACCTTCGATAAGGGCATTCCCGTCGCCATCGACGTCGTCCCGTGACGCCGCTCGAGGCCATCCAGGAAATGAACCGCCGTGCGGGTGCCCAGGGTATCGGCCGGATCGACATGGTCGAGGACCGCCTCGTCGGCATCAAGTCTCGCGAAATTTACGAGGCGCCCGGTGCCGTCGCGCTCATCGAGGCCCACCAGGCTCTTGAGTCGGTGACGCTGGAACGCATGCAGCGCCGCTACAAGCGCCAGCTGGAGCAGACCTGGGGCGAACTCGTGTACGAGGCGCAGTGGTACTCGCCGCTCAAGAAGTCGATGGATGCCTTCATCGAACACACCCAGCAGTACGTCTCCGGCGACATCCGCATGGTGCTGCACGGCGGACGTGCGACCGTGAACGGTCGCCGCTCCGAGGCTTCTCTGTATGACTTCAACCTTGCGACCTATGAGACCGGCGATACCTTCGATCAGTCCTCGTCGCGCGGCTTTATCGACATCTACGGCCTGCAGTCGAAGCTCGCAGCGGCCCGTGACGTGCGTTTCGGTGTGAACATGGGTTACTGAACGCTTGGTTGAGGGCGTTCTCACAGAGAATGTCTCAGTTGGGTTTCAAGAGGCGGGAGTGGCGAGAAGGCCGCTCCCGCCTCGCTTACTGTGTCGTGTATGACGTATGAGGCGAGCGCTGTGAGCGATGCCGTGGGGAGCGATCGAGATGACGCCCTGCGCACGCGCATGATGCGCTACACGGTTGCTGCGATGTTCTTTTGTCGGTTTGCCGGCAAAGGTGTTCGTGGCATCTTCGGGGATATTGGCTCGCTTGTTCCGATGCTGATCCTGCTTGTGTCGTTTGTGGTGCTCTTCCGTACCTCCGGGCGCTCGCTGTCGCTGCGTCGCTTTCCGACTACCACGTGTCTCTTTGTCTCCTGGTGCGCCCTGTCGTGCGCGTGGTCCGTGGCCCCTCTACAAAGCCTGCAATACGCCGTCTTATCCTCGGCTCTGACGCTCGTCTCCATCGCCGTGGCCGTTGCGCTGCCGCTCACCGAGCTCGTGGGAGCGTTGATCCTCGCATTCCAGTGGATTATTGGCTCCTCGTTCATTCTCGAGGCCCTGGTCGCTTTCTTTGGCCGAGGTCCTCTCGCTCCTCCCATCATGTGGGGGAGGGGGCTCTTGCCTGCGTCGTACTACTGGGTGGACGGATTGCTCCTGGAGGGCGGGCCGATCCAGGGGTTCCCCGGGAACAGGAATCCTCTTGCTTTCATCGCACTGCTTCTGGCGGTGTGCTTAGTTCTTCGATACATGCAGACGAGGGCATCCCGGCTATCGACGCTGGTGTGGCTCGGCTTGTGCGGCGCCGTGTTGCTACTGACGCAGTCTGCGACGGTCGCTCTCTCGACTGTCGGCTGCTTCCTCGTCATCGCGGGCCTCGTCGTGCAGCGCCGAGTTCCGGTTCACCTGCGTCTACGTGTCGTCGGCATGTTTGCAGGCATCGGTGTTCTTACCGCGATCGCAGCGTTCTTCTGCCGCCACATGATCGCCGACGCTTTCGGTCGCAGCCCCGACATGAGCGGGCGTTCCGTCATCTGGCATGCGGTGGCGCCGCTCGTCAGGCAGCGTCCGATCGGCGGGTGGGGCTGGTTTATTGGTTGGCCCACGGAGATGGAACCTTTCGCATCTCTCGTCATCCGGCCCGATGGGACGCCGACTAATCAAGCGCACAACGTGTACGTCGAGGCGGCGCTCACGACCGGCTTTGTGGGCGCAGCCATGATCGTCGTCGCCATCGTGTGGACGCTCTACCGCGTCGTGAAAGTCGCCGTGGCCCACATCGACGACAACCTGTGGGATGTCATTCCGGCGGTCATCATCATCGCGATGTTTATTCAGTCGTTTACTGAGTCGCGCCTGCTCTTCGAGGGCAACTGGATGCTCTTCGTCATGATCGCGACGTGGGTGAAGGTCCGGGGCGAGGTTCCCGTGGTCTGGCCGTCGGCGGCCCGCCAACATCTCGAATATTCTTAAGACATACGAACGTCATCGTTGTCACCGACCCAGGAGGAAACTCATGTCGCAGTCCGAAACGCACGTCTCGCTGTGGGGTGGCCGTTTTTCTGGTGGGCCTTCACAGGCGCTGGCTGCACTGAGCGTGTCGACGCACTTCGACTTCCGCCTGGCGCACGTGGATATCGCTGGCTCGCACGCGCACGCTGATGAGCTGCATCGCGTTGGGCTGCTGACCGACCAGGAGTGCGCCGACATGCATGATGCGTTGGCCCGCCTGGACGCCGATGTCGCTTCGGGCGCGTTTGTGCCCGCTGCCGACGACGAAGACGTCCACACTGCACTTGAGCGTGGCCTCATCGAGCGAGCCGGAGCGACGCTGGGTGGCAAGCTCCGCGCAGGACGTTCTCGCAACGATCAGATTGCCACGCTCATCCGTGTGTACCTGCGCGAGGAGGCTCGTCATCTGGCCGGGCGTGTTCTCGATATCGCTCAGGCTCTCGTCGGGCAGGCCGTGCGCGCTGGCGACGCGGTGATGCCGGGCCGTACGCACATGCAGCACGCGCAGCCCGTCCTCGTTGCGCACCACCTGCTGGCACACGTGTGGCCGCTGCTGCGCGACGTCGCACGCTTGCGCGACTGGGACAAGCGCGCGGCCATCTCCCCGTACGGTTCGGGCGCGCTCGCCGGTAATACGCTCGGTATGGATCCGCGTCGCATCGCGGCTGCGCTCGGCTTCACCGACTCCGTCGAAAACTCGATCGACGGCACGGCTGCTCGTGACGTGGTCGCCGAGTTTGCCTTCGTGTGCGCACAGATCGGCATCGACATTTCGCGCCTGTCCGAGGAGATTGTCATCTGGAATACGAAGGAGTTCGGCTATGTGACGCTGGACGACTCCTACTCCACGGGTTCCTCGATCATGCCGCAGAAGAAGAATCCCGACGTCGCTGAGCTCGCCCGCGGCAAGGCCGGCCGTCTGATCGGTGATCTGACCGGTTTGCTCGCGGTACTCAAGGGCATTCCGCTCGCATACGACCGCGATCTTCAGGAGGACAAGGAGCCGGTGTTCGACCAGATCGACACCCTCGACGTCCTGTGTCCGGCCGTCGCCGGCATGATGACACGATGACGATTCATCTCGACCGTCTCGAGGAGCTGGCCCCCCAGGGCTTCTCGCTCGCCACCGACATCGCTGAATGGCTCGTCAAGCAGGGCGTTCCGTTCCGCGATGCGCACGAGATCTCGGGTGCGTGCGTGCGCCTGGCCGAGGCCAGGGGAGTGGAGCTCGCTGACCTGACTGACGAGGAGCTCGCCCAGGCCTCGTCGGCTCTGACCCCCGAGGTCCGTTCGGTGCTCACCGTCGAAGGCTCGGTGGGTGCCCGCCGTGGGCGTGGTGGCACTGCGCCCGAGCGCGTCCGTGAGCAGATTGCCGAGGCCGAGGCGGGCCTCGCCGATGCGCGCGAGTGGGCTGCCACGGCGCTGCGTTAACGCCCGTAGTCGCAAGCCGATACACTATGACGGTACTCATCCGTCGAATCCGCAAGGAAGGACAACTGTCGTGACAGACATTCTGGACGAACTGCAGTGGCGTGGGCTGCTCGCTCAGCACACCGACCTCGAGGCGCTCCGTGAGCACCTGAACGCCGGACCTGTCACCTTCTATTGCGGCTATGATCCGACCGCGCCGTCTCTGCACCACGGACACCTGGTTCAGCTGATCGTGATGCGTCACCTTCAGCTCGCCGGTCACCGTCCGCTCGCCCTCGTGGGCGGGGCGACTGGGCAGATCGGCGACCCGCGTCAGAGTGGTGAGCGTCAGCTTCAGTCGACCGAGGTCGTGAAGGGGTGGGCGGATCGCCTGCATTCGCAGATCTCGAAGTTCCTCGACTTTGAGGGCCCCGCTGCGGCCACGATGGTGAACAACCTGGACTGGACGCAGGAGATGAGTGCGATCGACCTGCTGCGCACGATCGGCAAGTACTTCCGCGTGGGCACCATGCTCAATAAGGACATCGTCGCCCGTCGTATTGCCTCGGACGAGGGCATCTCCTACACGGAGTTCTCCTACCAGGTGCTCCAGGCCAACGACTTCCTCGAGCTTTACCGTCGCAATGGCTGCACGCTCGAGACCGGCGGTAACGACCAGTGGGGCAACATGGTGGGCGGCGTCGACCTGATCCGTAAGGTCGAGGGCGTCGACACCCACGTGATGACAACGCCGATTATTACCAAGGCTGACGGCACGAAGTTCGGCAAGTCCGAGGGCGGCGCCATCTGGCTCGACCCCGAGATGATGACCCCCTACTCCTTCTACCAGTTCTGGCTCCAGGTCGCGGACGATGACGTCGTGCGCTTCCTGAAGATCTTCACGTTCAAGTCGCGCGAAGAGATCGAGGCGTTGGCCGTCGAGGTTGCTGAGCGTCCTCACCAGCGCGCCGCGCAGAAGGCACTCGCTGCATCGGTTACTGAGCTCGTGCACGGTGCCGATCAGCTCCAGCGTGTTCTCGCCGCGACGGACGCCCTGTGGGGCGGTGGCGATATCCGTGATCTTGATGAGGCTACCCTGGCCGCAGCAACCGCCGATCTGCCGCGCGCTTCCCTCACCGTCGGTGAGTCGACTGTGGCCGATGCGCTCGTTGCTCTCGGCTTTGAGAAGGGCAAGACCGCGGCACGCCGTACGATCTCGTCCGGCGGCGCCTCTATCAACAACGTCAAGGTTGAGGATCCCGAGGCTGTGCTGCGCGAAGAAGACGTTCTCGCCGGTGGACTGGCTCTCATTCGTAAGGGCCGTAAGAACCTCGCGGTACTGGAGCTCAGCTGACCTTTCTGGGAGAGAGGGTGTCCGATAACAATCGGGCACCCTCTTTTCGTTGTGTTTGGCGGGTTTGTGTGGTGTGTGGTGGGGGTCACGGTGTTTTTGGTTTGACTTTGGGTGTGGGGGTGAGTAGATTATTC
>CAKMQM010000111.1:0-3332 GCA_927911615.1 uncultured Xylanimonas sp. | reverse complement strand
CAACCGCGTTGGTTGCCTTATCGATGAGAGGACGAACGCCCGCGGCGCGCTCCACGTGAAACGCGGATGCATGAGGGCATCAACCCCGTCGGCGATGAACGGGGCAGCGAGCAGGGGACGGGCAACAACGCGCAGCAGATTCATACCCCTATTGTTCGACACCTTTGCCCCTGGGGGAAGCCGAACGGCCTACCCACTCCCAAAGAACGGGATGAAAGTGGCGCAACGCACAATTGTAGAGGGTTGTGGAATAAAGAGGGGCGTGAGGCGTTGCCCTCAGTATGACTGCCCATCGACCACTCCCATTCGCGCCGCACGCCCGCGCGACTACTCTGGGAGGCGATGGAAACGACAACCCCCTCAACGACGACCCAGGCACCCGAGGCCGCCCCGGCCTCGTCCGCCCCGGATGGTGCCGAGCTCGAGGCACGCTTCATGGACGAAGCGATGCCCCTCATGAACCAACTCTTCGGCGCGGCACTGGGCATGACCCGCAACCGCGC
The DNA here is from genome assembly GCA_927911615.1 of uncultured Xylanimonas sp. GTDB lineage: Bacteria > Actinomycetota > Actinomycetes > Actinomycetales > Actinomycetaceae > Pauljensenia. The sequence goes on along the minus strand of CAKMQM010000111.1, from coordinate 2,829 downwards.
CGACGCGGAGGATCTCGTTCAGGAGACCTACCTCAAGGCCTACCAGAAGTTCCACCAGTACCAGCCCGGCACCAACATCAAGGCCTGGCTCTACCGGATCCTCACCAACACCTACATCACCAGCTACCGCAAGGCGCAGCGCTCGCCCAAGCGCGCCTCCAGCCACACCGTCGAAGACTGGCAGCTGGCCGACGCCGCCTCCCACTCGGAGGTCGGCCTCAAATCCGCGGAAGTCGAGGCGCTCGAGGCGCTGCCCTCCGCTCAGCTGCGCGACGCCCTCGATTCGCTCTCAGAGGAACACCGGATGGTTGTCCTCATGGCTGACGTTGAGGGTATGAGCTACAAGGAAATCGCCGAAGAACTAGGAGTTCCCATGGGGACCGTCATGAGCCGACTGAACCGGGCGCGCAAGAACCTGCGCTCCGCGCTGGCCGACGTCGCCGCGGAATACGGGATCGGAGGAGCCAAGTGAACACTCATGTGACCTGCCAGGACGTCCTGGACGCCCTGTACGAACTGATCGACTGCGAGGAATGCGACCGCCGCAGCGGCCTCATCGACGCCGGATCCGTGCCCGGCCCCGATGCGCGCACCCGCGCCCTCATGATCAAGCACGTCGCCACCTGCGCGCACTGCGCCGACGTCCTGGATGCCGAGCGCCACGTCCGCGCCCTCATGCGCGGCTGCTACGAGACCGAGCAGGCCTCCGATGCGCTGCGCGCCCGCGTCGTCGCATCGATCACCAGCGTGTCCGTCACCTGGCGCTAGGAGCGCTGCGACAGTGCGTGATCGCGTCGCGCCGCGCGGGCTGACGAGGCCGGCGTTGCCGCCCGTTTTTCGGTGACCTTTGTCGCCGCGAACGGCCTGTGCCTTGGTGGTTTGGGCCAATGTGTGCAAAAATGCTTCAGTCTAGACAACAAACCCAAGGAGAATGACATGTCGAAGCGGGGTCGTAAGCGTCGCGATCGTCGTAAGAACGGCGCGAACCACGGCAAGCGTCCTAACGCCTGAGCCGAATACGTTGCGCGCCCGGACCGATTGGTCCGGGCGCGTTTTGTATGCGCCGCTGGTGGGGCCGGGTATGGTTGTGCGGGGAGCGCATGACGTGTGGGGTGTGTGCTGGGTGCACGTGAAGCCCGGGGTGTGCTTGCGTCCCTGCAGACCAGAAAAACGGTGTGTGCGGCCTCCATTCGCTGCAGATCGTGATCGCACTGTGCGCATGCGGATAGGTTGTGTGTGCTGGGGCGGTGCTGAGGACGCTCATGGTGGCGTGGGTAACCCATCTATGGGTGGTGTCAATCCACCGGCCCTCGTTCTGGATAGGAAACGCTGTTCTGGATAGGAACTACTCATCTGGATAGGTTATTAAGCTATCCAGAACGCGATAACCTATCCAGTACGCTGTTTCCTATCCAGAACATGAACTCGTTGTGGGGTGCGTCCGATCCGGAAACGTCTATTTCGACCATCACAACGCTCGGTGGGAGGGCTCCATAGAAGGCGATGATCGAGTGATGAGCTCGTACGCCCTAGCGCTCTCATGAGCCTCAACCGTAGACCCTCCCAGTCGTTGTAGTCCGGCCAGCTGACACGAATAACGTTCCATCCTGCATCGCGAAGATCCTCATCCCTGCGGATCCACTCCCGTTTAGCACGCGCAAGATCGGATTGGTTGTCGCCCAGTTTTCCGATGCCGTCAAATTCAATGATGATTCGAAGATCTGCGATGACAATATCTGCGTAATAGTGACGACCCCGGACCTCGATGTGCACTTGAGTCAGTGACGGGAAAGGGCTGATTGAGCGCACAAGCCAAAGTAAGGCTGCTTCAGCAGGATTCTCGCATCCAGGATCAATCGCGCGAAGAATGGCGCATGCTCGGCGGAGTCCACGTTTTGTGGGGGAGCGTTCGAGGCGCTTGAGGAGCGCTACGCGGATTTCCTCTGCCCGTTCACGTGATTCCATCTGCTCAAACATTGAAAAGTTGCTCCACTGATGCAGTGCCATGCATCCGAGGACGAAAGCCTCCAACGGCTCCTCTTGCTGAACGCAACGGATGAGTGCATCGTACGGGTGTTCCGTTTCCAATCCGTTAGTGCGTCTGCGTTCCTCAGAGAGTGGAGGGATGCTGGAACAGGTGACACCTGTTTCGGGTACTGTCGTTGAGCCGACCGAACACGCTGGAAGTCGGGAAGTAGATCGTCTTGTTGGCCTGTAGATGGTTATCTGTGGATTAGCGGACCATCCCTGAATTCCGTTGAGTAGAAGGCAACTACGTCCTACGTACAGTGCTTGGTGTTGCAGGGATGCATTCACTGCATGGATTCGGGCGAGGGCAACTGCGTTCCATATTTCCCAAGGAGTTGACTCGTCTGGATGCAGTGGGAGAGCAGCTGCAATGCCGCGCATGATGCGCACGGTGACGGGCGAATGTGCTTGGCTCTTTGGTGTCTGTAAGACATCGGTGACGACAACAGGTACCTGGTTCATGTATCCAGCTTCGAACAGAGCTTCGAGTTGGGGGTAGTCGAAAAGGAGGGCCTGTGGATAACCGGGTCTCTCTATTTGCCCCTGTGCATAACGGCGAGGAGTGAGGTGTCGGGAGTCGCCTGTCAGGATGGGTGACTGGACTCGCGTGCGGAGAGCTGTTAGCGATGGGGTGTGTGAGGGGGAGTGATATCTGATTGCACGCTGTTGGGGTGAGGAGCGCCCCATAGAGATCAACGAGGAGAAGCCCCGCACACCATCTGGATAGGAAACGGAAATCGGGATAGGTTATTGCGTTCTGGATAGCTTATTTTCTTATCCAGATGAGTAGTTCCTATCCAG
>CAKMQM010000110.1:0-6991 GCA_927911615.1 uncultured Xylanimonas sp. | reverse complement strand
GGTGACGTTCACACGCTCGCCCACGCCGTTCAGGCAGGTCACGTCGACGAGGCTCCACTGCGCGGAGTTCGGTTCGTCGCTGACCTTCCAGGGCCGAAACGCCCCTGCGCCCCGTACTGCAACGGGAATCGGCCAGCGATGCGCGGCCCCGTCTCGGCGATGATGAACTGGGAGAAGCCGGGCATGAAAGCCCTGTAGCCGGAGGTGGCCGCCCCGGCCTCGCCGTATGCGGTCGGGGTCAGGTTCGCATCCTCGAACGAGTTCCACCCGACGAAGCCGTCAGCCGTCACGCTCGTGGTGAGCGGGGTTCCCGTGGGCGCGGCCCAGTCACCCACGCCCATCGTCGTGAAGGTGAACGGGGGAATCGCGTCGCCGACCTGCTCGGAGTCCTCGGTGACGGCTTTCGCGATGCGCACGTAGCGCTCCTGGCTGAAGGAGCCGTAGAGGCAGCCGAAGGACGCCTGGCCTTCCTTCGTCGTGAAGGTGGAGACCGGGGTCGAGCCCGCGGGCGGGGTGGCGGGGCAGTTGCCGTCCGCGTTGGGCACGAATCCGTAGAGGACGAGGCGGTAGGGGATCCCGTTGACGGTGATCGTCTGGTCCGAGGTCGTCTTCGTGATCGTCAAGACGTCGTCCGAGTCGGGCGTCTGGTCGGGTCGCCCCTTGGACTCGGGGTAGTTCTGCAGGTAGTCGGTGTAGATATCTCGGTTGCCGTTGCCCTCACCCACGTACTTGTAGCAGTACCACGTGGTACCCGTATTTCGGTTGAGCGCGTAGTAGGGGGCGTCCGACGGGCAGGTGCGCGGCGCGGAAGCACGGTAGGCCACCTTGTAGGGCCCACCCTCACGCTTGACCGCGGTCGTGTCCGTGTCGTTGTCAGTTTCCTGCTGGTCGAAGGGGAAGGATTCCTCGAGATCTCCGATGCGAATGTCGAAGGACGAGTGCACCCAGTGGATCTGGGAGTAGATCGGGAAGTTGTTATGGCGCACGGCCCCGATGAGGAAGGTGCTGTTGAGCGGGACCGTCCCAGGGTTGTTCGGCTTGTAGCCGAGCGCACTCGTCGTCGAGGTCGAGATCGCGTTCGGCGTGTATTCGCCGTAGTAGGGGTACTGGTAGTAGGCAGCCAGGTGGTAGTCCCAGGCGACGCCTCGGGTGACGTAGGACCAGTAGTCACCACTCTTCGCCGTATCCGCGTCGAGCCAGTCCTGGGAGTATCCCGCTCGATACGCAACCGAGCGCTGGTTGGGGTCGGCGGAATTGTAGACCGTCATGCCGGGCACGATGCCGAAGTAGGAGTTGTCTGCGACGACGGTGGTGCGGTCCGTCCCCGAGTCGTTGAGGACAGCCTTGCCGATTCGACCTTCGGATCGGTTGAAAGTGATGCTGTCGGCGCCGGGGGTCTCGAGGGGAGCCTCCGCTCGCGCTGCACCAGGAACCAGAACGAGGCCGGAGAGGGTAAGCCCAGTCAGTGCGGCGGTAATGATTCCGCGCACGGCAATGCGACACAAGCGCGAGGCCTGCACCGCGCGGTTGGCCAGGTGGCCACCACCGGTGGATGGTCTTCTCGGTGGGCACCGCCTCCATTCTGGAAGCCGCCCTGCATGTCAGTGAGTCTCATACCGCCCCCACGTTGATATGGTTACCGACTCACCATAACAATGGGACTTAGTTCCCGCACAACCCTCTAGGTCAGTATTTATCTGCACTCGCACATATGGAACAGGGCGCCCATATTCGGTGGACCGCGCAGACAATTGCTGCCAGGCCGAGCTCACCCATTCCCAGATGGCGACCCGCCTCACTTTTTCGCAACCCCACCCCACACTCAGCCACTCAACACGAAAGAGTCAGCAGCACCAACCACCTGGTCAGTCACTTCGATTGTGCACTGCATAACAGCCAGCAATGTGCACAACATCAGGAAGATCCCCAACACACTCCATCCCAGACGGAAGCCTCGAGCCCAGAATGCAACCATGCAAGACCAATACATGCGACACGACCTGCCCACACTCTGTTTGCTCCAACACACTTATCATCACACGTGTAACATGTGCACCAAATGTCACAGGCGCATCATGGCAAGGTATTCCCTGCCATGACGGGCCTTCGATGCGAACACGCAGGCCTTTGCTCATCGGGAACATCCCGACAGATGGGGCCACACCGCTTCGCGCGGCGGCTAAACTGTGACTGGGAGCGGCCTCGCTTCCACCCACACCGTACGTCGCGCGCACAGCGCGGGGGGAATGAGGAGAGCACGACTATGAGTATCTTCGACCGCTTCGAGAGCGCCGTCGAGAGAGGCGTCAACGGCGCCTTCTCGCGCGTGTTCCGGTCGGGGATCAAGCCCGTGGACATGACCACGGCGATCCGCCGCGCCATGGACGAATCCGTCCAGGAAGTCTCCGCCTCGCGCATCATTGCCGCGAACCACTTCTCGGTCTACGCCTCGCGCACCGACCTCACCTCCCTCGAGGCGTCCCTCGACGTCCTCGCCGACGAGTTCGCCCAGCAGGCCACCGAACACGCCGCAGCGAACGGCTACTCCCTCCTCGGCCCCGTCACGATCGAGTTCATCGCCGACGCCTCCGAGCCCAGCGGCACCCTGAAGGTCGACGCTGAAAACCGCCGAGGACCCGCGGCCCCCGCCACGGCCTCGTCCGCGTCCCCCGAGCACCCGATCATCGACGTCGACGGCGAAAAGTGGCTCCTCACCGAGCCCGTCACCGTCATCGGACGCGGCTCCGAAGCCGACATCGTCGTCAACGACTCGGGCGTCTCGCGCCGCCACCTCGAACTGCGCATCACCCCCACCGGCGTGATCGCGACCGATCTGGGCTCCACCAACGGCTCCTTCGTTGAGGGCCACCGCATCGACGCAGCGACCCTGCTCGACGGCAACCAGATCGTCATCGGACGCACCAAGATCCTCTTCTGGACGCACCCAGACCAGAGCGGAGTTTAATGAAGTGACCACTGACCTCGCATTTACCGTTTTCCGCATCGGGTTCCTGGTGCTGCTGTGGCTCCTCGTGCTCGCGGCCGTCAACACGCTGCGACGCGACATCTTCGGCACCGTCGTGACCCCGCGCGGCAAGGGACGCGACAAGGCCACCTCACGCCGCAAAGCCTCCCGCGAGAAGCGCAAGGACAACAAGAAGCGCACCTCCACGAACCCGCTGGCTCCCAAGGATCTCCTGGTGACCGGCGGCCCCCTCGTCGGCACCATGCTGCCCCTCGGCGAGGCCCCCATCGTCATCGGCCGCTCCCCCGCGTGCACCCTCGTGCTCGAAGACGAGTACGCGTCCAGCCGCCACGCGGCACTCACCCCCCAGTCCGACGGCTGGTGGATCGAAGACCTCTCCAGCCGTAACGGCACCTTCATCGACGACGAGCGCCTGAGCGCCCCGCGCCAGCTCAAGATCGGTGACGTCATCCGCATCGGCCAGACGACTCTCGAATTGGTGGGTTGATATGTCAGGAAACGCGGTTCAATTCCACTACGCTGCCCGCTCAGACGTGGGCCTCGTACGTTCCAACAACCAGGACTCCGGATACGCCGGCGCGAACCTGCTGGTCCTCGCCGACGGCATGGGCGGTCCCGCAGGCGGCGACATCGCCTCCTCGGTGGCCCTCGCGCACCTCGTCCCCCTCGACACGGACTCGCACCCGGCAGACTCGATGCTCCCCCTCCTGCGCGAGGCCCTCCTCGACGCACACGAGGAGCTCACCGAACGCTCGAGCCGCGACCGCGACCTCGAGGGCCTGGGCACCACCTGCATCGCGCTCATGCGCTCCGGCAACCGCCTCGCGATGGTCCACATCGGCGACTCGCGCGCCTACGTGCTGCGCGGCGACACGCTCACCCAGGTCACGACCGACCACTCCTTCGTGCAGTACCTGGTCGACACCGGCCAGATCACGCCCGAGGAAGCCGAGCACCACCCCAACCGCAACGTCGTCCTGAAGATCCTCGGCGACGCGCAGGCCGACGTGGCCCCCGACGAGACGATCCGCGAAGCCGTCGTCGGCGACCGCTGGATGCTGTGCTCCGACGGCCTGTCCGGCGTCGTCTCCCCCGAGACGATCGGCCAGGTCATGGCTGATTTCAAGGATCCGGGCGAGTGCGCCGAAGAGCTCATCCGCCTGGCCCTCCTGGGCGGCGGCCCCGACAACATCACGTGCGTCATCGCGGACATCGTCCCCGCCGGCACGTTCCCGCCCGCTCCCCCGCAGATCGTGGGTGCCGCGGCCATCGACCGCAACGCCAAGTCGCGCGGCGGAGACGGAGCAGCCGCGCGCGCTGCTGCCCTGGGCTCCTCGGCCTCGGGCACCCCCAGCGACGAGGACGAGGCCCCCGTCGAGCTCAAGCCCCGCTCCTCGTGGTGGACCCCCGTGTTCATCTCACTCGTGACGGTCCTCGTGGTCGCCGCGTCGTGGATGTCGTGGAAGTGGACGCAAACCCAGTACTACGCGATCGGCCAGGACGGCTACGTCGTCATCTACCAGGGCATCCCCCAGTCGATCGGCCCGTGGCAGCTCTCCCACGCGGTGGAGGTCTCCAACGTCGCGCTGTCCGACCTCGCGCCCGTGGACCGCCAGCGCCTCGACACCCCGGTGCTGCGCTCCTCGCGTGCCGACATCGACTCCTACATCGAGGGCCTGCGCCGCTCGGTCGTCCAGCCCGCCACCCCCTCGTCGCCGACGCCCCAGTCGGGCGCGCCGCAGTCCGGTGAGGCCCAGTCCGGGGCACAGAGCGGGGGCGCCTCCTAATGGCTACCGTATCGATCGCGCCCGCCCGGCCTCGCCGATTCCTGGAGCTAACCCTCATGGGCCTGGCTCTGGCCGTCGGCATCGCCGGCTACGTGCTGACCTCGCTGAACTACACGGGTGAGATCCCCGCGAACCTTCTCACGCAGGTCGGCGTGCTCGTCGCGATCGCGATCATCGCCGAGGTCGGCGTGCACTTCCTGGCCCCCTACGCGGACCCGGTGATCCTGCCGGTCGCCGTCGCGCTGACGGGCCTGGGGCTGGCGATGATCTACCGCCTCGACCTGTCGTACGCGCGCAGGGACGAGGCCGTGGTGGGCTTCCGCCAGGCGCTCTTCGTGGGCATCGCGATCGTTATCGCGGCCATCATCTTGATCATGCTGCGCGACCACCGCATGCTGCGCCGCTACACCTACACCTTCGGCGCGCTGTCGCTGTTCCTGCTGCTTCTGCCGATGATTCCCGGCCTGGGCCAGGAGACCTTCGGTGCGCGCGTCTGGATCCACCTGGGGCCCATTTCCGTCCAGCCCGGTGAGCTCGTGAAGATCACGCTGGCGATCTTCTTCGCCGGATACCTCGTGACGAACCGCGACAACCTGGCGATCGGCGGCCGCAAGTTCCTGGGCATGCGCCTGCCGCGCGCCCGCGACCTCGGCCCGATCATGGTCGTGTGGCTGATCGGCATCGCGATCCTCGTCCTGCAGCGCGACCTGGGTACCTCGCTGCTCTTCTTCGGCCTGTTCGTCGCGATGCTGTACGTGGCGACGAACCGCGTGTCGTGGCTGGTCATCGGTTTCACGCTCTTCGTGCCGGCTGTTGCGATCGCGGTGAAGTCTTTCAGCCACGTGCAGACGCGCTTCAACATCTGGCTCAACGCCCTGGATCCCGAGGTGTACGACCGAGGTTCGTACCAGCTCGTTCAGGGTCTGTTCGGCCAGGCCTCGGGCGGCCTCATGGGCACCGGTTGGGGTCGCGGCTACCCGCAGCTCGTGCCGCTGGCGAACTCCGACTTCATCCTGTCCTCCTTCGCGGAGGAGCTGGGCCTGACCGGCATGGCCGCCATCCTGGTCCTGTACCTGATCCTCATCCAGCGAGGCCTGCGCGCGGCGCTGACGGTGCGCGACGGCTTCGGCAAGCTCCTGGCGACCGGCCTGAGCTTCTCGCTGGCCATTCAGCTGTTCGTGGTGCTCGGCGGCATCACGCGCATCATTCCGTTGACCGGCCTGACGGCCCCGTTCCTCGCTGCGGGCGGCTCGTCGATGGTGTCCTCCTGGATCACCGTCGCGCTGCTGATCCGCGTGTCGGACGCTGCTCGCCGCCCGGCCTCGGCCCCCGCGCCGTGGAACTCCGGTATCCAGCCTGCCGTGGGAGTGGGTGAGTGAGCCGTGAATAACCAGATCCGTAAGATCTTCATCATCGTTCTCCTGATGTTCGCCCTGCTGGGCGTGGGCGTCACGAACACGCAGTTCATTTCCGCGTCCTCACTCAATGCCGACGCTCGCAACCAGCGCACGATCCTGCACGCGGCCGAAACCGACCGCGGACCGATCATCGTCGACAAGACGGCGATCGCCTCCTCGGAGCGCGAGGCCGACTCGAAGCGCTACGTGCGCACCTACGCCGAGGGGCCGCTGTACGCGCCGGTCACGGGCTACTTCTCGTCGGTGGGCAACGCCTCGACGGGCATCGAGGCCGCCGAGGAGGACGTCCTGGACGGCCAGTCCCAGACCCTCCTCGGACAGCGCCTGCGCAACCTCCTGACGGGCCAGAACCGCCAGGGTGGAGGCGTCTCCCTCACCCTGAACTCGCAGATGCAGAAGGCCGCAGCCGAGGCCCTCGGCAACCGCAAGGGCGCCGTCGTGGCCCTGGATGCGCGCACCGGCGCGGTTCTGGCGATGTATTCGTCGCCGACCTTCGACCCGAACCAGCTGGCCTCCTCCGACGCCGGCGCGGTGTCCAACGCATTCTCCGCGCTCTCCTCGGACCCGAACAACCCGCTGCTCAACCGCGCGATTTCCGAGCGCTACGCCCCCGGCTCGACGTTCAAGATCCTGACGACGATCGCCCTCATCGAAAACGGCCTCGCCGACCCGGACTATGCACATGCCCTCCCCCCGTGTCGACGACCTGCCGGGCACGACCACCGAGGTCTCCAACATCGAGTCCTCCACCTGCGGCGACGGCAACCCGACGCTCACCGAGGCCTTCGCGCGTTCGTGCT
>CAKMQM010000109.1:0-3174 GCA_927911615.1 uncultured Xylanimonas sp. | reverse complement strand
AGCAGAACCGACAGGTTCGACGAGGCCTCGGACAGGACGTTGCCCCACGTGGCCACGGTGGTCGCCTGGAGGCCCGAACCGATGAAGGTCAGGGAGGCCTCGAGGATGATCGCGTCGGCGACGAGGACGGTCGCGAACACGAGAACCGGGGCGGCCGTGTTGCGCATGACGTGCTTGGTGAGGATCCAGGGGGCGCGGGCGCCGGAGACGATCACCGCGCGGACGTAGTCCTCACCGTAGGCGGCCATCACGTTCGCACGAACGATGCGCGACAGCTGCGGGATGTAGACGAAGGCGATCGAGCAGATGATCACGAGGACCAGGCCGAAAGTGTTGCCGGACTTGGACAGCGTGCGACCGAAGACCAGGACGGAGACGGCCGCCATCGCAATGCCGGGCACCGCCATGATGATGTCCATGACGCGCATGATCGCTTCGGAGAAGGACTTGCGCACGACGGCTGCGACCGAACCGATGATCGCGCCGAAGAAGAGGGCGATCAGGGTCGAGCACAGACCGATCATCAGCGAGAAACGGCCGCCGTATAGGACGCGCGCGAAGATGTCACGGCCGACGTGGTCGGTTCCGAACAGGTGCTCGCTGGACGGGGCGCTCCACTTGTCGAAGATCTCATCGGGACCGTAGGGAGAAACGTAGGGCGCCAGGATCGAGACGAGGACGATGAGGGCAAGGAGGCCCATCGCGATCTTCGATCCGGTGGACATCGCACCGATACGCGAGAAACGCGCGCCCTTCGCGGTGACCTTGCCGAGCTTTTCTTTCTGATTCATGCCTCACACCGACCTAATACGCGGATTGATGAGCAGGTAGAGCATGTCAACGATGATGTTGACGACGATGAACGCGATCGCGACGACGAGCGCGCCACCCTGCACCAGGGTGACCCAGTTTTCCTGGATGCCCTTGAGCAGGACCGCCTTACCCATTCCATCGATGGAGAAGATAATTTCGATGACGACCGCGCCACCCATCAGGTAGCCGATGCGCAGGCCGAGGACGGTCACGGGCGTGATAAGCGCGTTACGCAGCACGTTGCGGGCCACGACGATGCGCTTGGGGATGCCGGCGCCAACCGCGGTGCGGACGTAGTCGCGGTCCAGTTCCTCAACCATTGAGGTACGCACGACTCGCGTCATCTGACCGATGACGGGAACCGCCAGGGCGATAGCCGGAAGGAGCATCCGCAGGAACCAGCCGCTCGGATCTTCACTGAACGCGGGCAGCGGGCCGGAGACCGGAAGCTTCTGAACAAATGCGAGTACCAGCAGCGATGCCAGCCAGAAGGACGGGGTGCCGATGCCGATGACCGAGAACACGCGGATGACCTGGTCGGGCCAGCGGTCGCGGTACAGAGCGGCGAGAACACCGAGGGGGAATGCGATGATGACGGCGAAGAACAGGCCGAGGAAGGTGAGCTGCAGGGTAATCGGAAGAGCCTGAGCAACCAGATCGCTCACGTGGTTGGACGTGCCAACGCCGTAGGTGCCGAGGTCACCGTGGAGCATGTTCCACAGGTAGTGACCGTACTGAACGAAGAAGGGGTCGTTGAGACCGTGCTCCACACGGTACTCTTCGAGAGCTTCGGGGGTCGCGGTCTCACCCAGTGCCGAGTAGGCGGGGTCAATCGGAGACAGCGACATGATGAAGAAGACGAGGAAGGACACGCCGACCACCATGATCGGCAGAGCCACCAAACGTCGTCCGATGAGTCGCAGAAGGTTATTCACTGCTAGACCTCCATTTTCAACGGATTTTGGCAATAAGAAAGGAGGGGTGGCGCCCGACTGTGGCGTCTGCCTCAGGGCGGGGCTCCACCCCTCCTCTCTGTGGTCCCTGGGGGACTTACTTAGCGCTCACACCGAGCAGCTGCAGGCCGGTGGAGGAGATCGCCTGGAATCCTTCCACCTTCTGGGGGTTGGAGCCGGTGATCATGTTGCGGAACACGAGCGGGAAGATCACGGTCTTCTCGGCGAGCAGATCCTGAGCCTCGCCCCACTTGGCCTTGGCGGCGTCACCGTCGAGCTGAACAGCCTCGTCCATGATGGACTGCAGCTTGTTGAAGGACTCGGGGTCCGAGACCTGCCAACCATCACGCTTCTTGGTCCAGACGTTGTCGCCGTTCCACCAGGAGATGATGATGCCGGGGTCGGTGCCGAAGACCGAGGGGTCGCCGGGGGCCAGGACGATGTCGTAGGTGGGGTTGTCAACGTCGGTGACGTTGGCGTAGAGGTCAGACGAAGCCATCTGCGTGTGGTTGACCTTCAGGCCCAGGGCCTCCAGGTCGGACTTGATCTGGGGAACCAGGGAGAGGACCCACGGGTGGTCCGTCGACACCAGGTTGATCTCGAGGCCGGAGACACCAGCGTCGCTCAGGAGCTTGGCGGCGGCATCCTTGTCGTAGGACAGATCGGTGGAGGGCTTCTTGTAGGCGGGGTTCGCCTCGGGCAGGAAGGAGGTCGCCTCAACGGCCTGGCCCTCAAGCGAGGAGCTGATCAGCTTCTGCTTGTCGATGGCCTTGAGGATCGCGCGGCGAACCTCGGGCTTGTCGAAGGGGGCCTTCTGCGTGTTGAACATCAGGAAGGGGTTGCCGTAGCCGGGCTTGGACTCAACGTTCCAGCCAGCGCCCTTGAGCTGATCCTGCGCGGAGGCGGGAACGGCTTCCATGACGTCAATCGTGCCACCGATGGCGGCGGCGAGGCGGGCGGAGTCATCCTTGAGGGACTGCCACTTGAGGGTGGCGACCTTCGCGGGCTCGTTGCCGGTGTAGTTCTCGTTCGGAACAGCGGTGATCTCGGTCGCCGTGATGTTCTCGTACTTGTAGGGGCCGGTGCCGATCGGCTTCGCCTTGAGCGAGTCTTCGTCCATCGAGGCGGGGACAACGCGGACGTTGACGAAACGCTCCTTCAGGTTGGCGAAGGGGTGCTTCAGCTTGATCGTGATGGTGTTGTCATCCTTGGCTTCGACGGAATCGACGAAGGTGAAGAACTGACGGTAGATCGACTTCTCAGAGGTGGCGCGCTCGTAGGAAGCCACGAAGTCGGCGGCGGTCACGGGGGTGCCGTCGGAGAACTTCGCGCCGTCGCGCAGCTTCACCTCGTACTCGGTGTCGAGATCTTCTCCGGGTCACCGGCGGCCAGCGCGGGGCTGACGGAG
>CAKMQM010000108.1:0-8164 GCA_927911615.1 uncultured Xylanimonas sp. | reverse complement strand
CGGTGGCGGGGCCTGGCCGGGCTTCGAGGCGACGCGCCGAGCGCAGCTCGTGGCGCGGGCGACGAGCGGGCGGGCAGGCCATGCGGTGCCCGGACAAAGGCGACGCCGCGAGGATTGATCAGGTGAGTGCGTTCGGGCAGGCTCTGGTTCCTGGCTACCAGGCCCCACCAGGTTTACGCCTGTAGCGCGAGCAGCGGCCCCCGGCCGGCTGCTTTGTGTGCCCGTGGGCGGCGGCCGCCCGCGAGATCGCCACACGCGAGCCTGACGGCTCGGAGTGGTCGATCTCGAAGCCCGGCCAGGCCCCGCCACCGCCCACGGGCACCGCAGCCAGGCCTAGCAGGCCACGTGTCGGCTTTTGGAACCCCCGTGTCCGCCTGCGTGTAGCGCAGCTTGGCCTTGCAGCTCGTGCAGGCCACGGCCTCCACATGAGCGGCGCGGTGCCCGGTACGGGCTCGGGAGAGGGGATCAAGGCATACGAATGGGGCCGACCCGAAAGGCCGGCCCCATTGTTGTCGCGGTTCGACCGCTAGCAGGTTGCTGCTACATGCCACCCAGGATCGTGGCGACGATGATCTTGCCGACCATGGCGACCGGGTAGACCAGCGCGTAACCGAGGGAGACACGCGGATCGGCGTTGGTGCGGCCGTTCGCGAATGCGAGGACGGCAGGCTGCGTCTGCGCGCCGCCGAGCAGGCCGGCGAGCTTCGTACCGCCCATCTTGAAGACCCAGCGCATCGTGCAGTACAGGCCGATGGCCATAATCGACGTCATGACGACGCCCAGGGCGAAGATGCGGATCCAGGCGCCCGATGCGAAGGCCTCGAGGATCTGACCGCCGGCCTTGGCGCCCGCCTGCGCGAGGAAGATGAGCAGGCCGAGCTCTGCCATCACCTGGCAGGTCGTGAAGGGCAGTGCCGTCGCGATGGGGCCGATGCGGCCTACGCGGCCGAAGATAAGGCCCACGATGAGCGTGCCTGCGGCGGAGCCGATCGAGAAGTACTCGCCGGAGGGGGTCAGGATCGGCAGCTCACCGATCGCGATACCCAGCGCCATGCCGATACCCAGGGCGATCGGGTTGAGGTCCGTGAGGCCTCGGGACGAGTCGCCGAAGAACTTGGTGATCTCAGCCATCTTGGACGTGGGGGCGACGACGCGCACGCGGTCACCTTCCTGGAGGACGAGGCCCGGCTCGGCAACCATGTCGACGTCGCCGCGGCGCACGCGCGAGATCGTCGCCGAGAATTCCTTGGCGAGGCCGAGCGAGGCAACCGTGCGTCCGGCGACCTTCGGGTTGGAGATCGTCATGCGGCGGAAGTCCAGGTAGGAGCGGTCCTGCATGAGGGAGTGCGAGGACGCATGGCCCAGCTCGGTGGCGGCGCGAGCGACGAGCTCGCGGGGGCCGACGACCGTCACGAGGTCACCAGGATCCAGGGTGTCGGACATCTGGGGACGGGTGATCGGGCCGGTCTCGCCGCGGCGCAGACGGGAGAAGGAGACCTTCTCACCGAGCTTCTCGTAGATGTCGCCAACGAAGGGGTGGTCGTCGCGCTCGACGCGGATCGTGCGGTTCGACAGGGGAGAGGGGGCATCCTTATCGTTGCGGCCGTAGTGCAGTGCAGCCATCGAAGCTGCCAGCATGCCGATGACGCCGAAGAGGTAGGCGATCGAGTAGCCGACCGTCGCACGTGCTGGATCGCCGGAGGCCTCGCCGGCAGCGGCCAGAGCGGGCGTGTTCGTCACCGAACCCGCGAAGGTACCGGCGATGAGCGGAACGTCCATACCCATGGCCTTACCGAGGTAGAGGCCGACGGTGGCGGTGATGCCGTAGAGGGCAACCATCGTCAGGATCGGTCCGACTGCCGTCTTCAGGTTGTGGAAGAACGACGCACCCGAGTTGATGCCGATCGCGAACGTGAAGAGAGTCAGGCCAAGGTGCCCAGCTGGGGGTGACTCGCAGTTCGATGTCGTAGGACTGTGCCCACGCAGCCAACGCGATGGCAAAGAAGAGAACGGCGGCGGCGCCGAGGCTAATGCCCTTGATTTTCACATGGCCGAAACGCCATGCCTATACCGATGAGAAGGAAGAGGAACAGAACTGGCTGTTCGCTCAGAATCTCGAAGACCTGATGCACGATGAAATCTCCGTGTTGTGGATTGTGATATGAGGTATGTATCAATTAAACCAGTAATACGTGCTGTGCATCTCAGTCCATCGTCCTAGATGGCGATCAGAACCCAAAGGTCCGCACAATGAGATGAAGAAGAGCGCAGCGCCTAGGCGAGATACGGTAAAGGCATGCTCAACGTTCGCGGAATTGGAATCCTCGCCCTGGTCATCGTACCCGGGCGTGCGATGCCTGCCGTGTAACGTGAGGATGGATCGCACGCCGAATTCCCCGCATCCGCGCATCTGCCGGACCTGACGGGGTTTTTTCTTTGAGACGGTCCCAACGATTGAGAGGACGAATGGTGAGCGACACCGCCAACACCACCCGCATGACCGGAGCCGAGGCTATCGTGGCCAGCCTCGAGGCCCTGGGCGTTACCGACGTGTTCGGTATGCCCGGCGGCGCAATTCTGCCGACCTACGACCCGCTGCTGGCGTCGACGTCCATCCGCCACATTCTTGTCCGTCACGAGCAGGGCGCGGGCCACGCCGCCGAAGGCTACGCCCTGGCCACCGGTAAGGTTGGCTGCGCGATCGTGACATCCGGCCCCGGCGCCACCAACGTGCTGACGGCCCTGGGCGACGCCTGCATGGACTCGGTCCCGATCGTCGTGATCTCCGGCCAGGTCGGCGCATCCCTGATCGGAACCGACGCCTTCCAGGAAGCCGACGTCGTCGGCGCCTCGATGCCCATCACCAAGCACTCCTTCCCTCGTCACGGATCCTGCGGAGATCCCGGCGCGCCTGGCCGAGGCCTTCCACCTTGCAGGCACCGGCCGCCCCGGCCCTGTCCTCGTGGATATCACCAAGTCCGCGCAGGTTGCGGAGATGGACTTCTCCTGGCCTCCCGCCATCGACCTGCCCGGCTACCGCGTCGCGGACAAGCCGAACATGAAGCAGGTGCGCGCGGCCGCACGCGCGATCGCCGATGCCCAGGCCCCCGTGCTCTACGTGGGCGGCGGCATCGTGCGCTCCGGCTCCACCGACGCCCTCGCCGACCTTGTCGAGGTCACGAACGCCCCCGTCGTCACCACGCTGACCGCCCGCGGAGCGTTCCCCGACTCTGATCGCCACAACCTCGGCATTGCCCGGCATGCACGGCACCGTGGCGGCCGTCGGTGCTCTCCAGCGCGCCGACCTGATCGTGGCGCTCGGCGCCCGTTTCGACGACCGTGTGACGGGCCGCCTCGACTCCTTCGCGCCCCGCGCCACCGTCGTGCACATCGACATCGACGCCGCGGAGATCTCGAAGAACCGCCACGCCGACATCCCGATCGTCGCCGACCTGGCGACCGCCCTGCCGATCCTCACCGAGGAAATCGCCCAGGCCTCGTCGGAAAACAAGGCAGACATCTCCGGATGGTGGCGCTACCTCGACCGCCTGCGCACCAAGTACCCGATCGGATGGGCCGAGCCCGAAGACGGCATGATGGCGCCTCAGGAGGTCCTCAAGAAGCTCTCCGACAAGGTCGGCCCCGAGGCCATCTACGTGACGGGCGTGGGCCAGCACCAGATGTGGGCCGCGCAGTTCATCACGCTGGACAACCCGCGCAGCTTCATCTCCTCGTCCGGCTCCGGCACCATGGGCTACTGCATCCCCGCAGCCATGGGTGCCCAGGTCGCTGCCCCCGACAAGGTCGTGTGGGCGATCGACGGTGACGGCTCCTTCCAGATGACCAACCAGGAACTGGCCACCTGCACGATCAACAACATCCCGATCAAGGTTGCCCTCATCAACAACTCGGTGCTGGGCATGGTCCGCCAGTGGCAGTCCCTGTTCTTCGGCAAGCGCTACTCGAACACGACGCTCAACCCGGTCGAGGGCGAGCAGATCCCCAACTTCGAGATGCTCGCGCAGGCCTACGGCATGGCCGCGCGCACCGTTCGCTCCATCGACGAGGTCGACGAGGCCATCGAATGGGCCATGTCGATCAACGATCGCCCCGTTCTCATTGACTTCCGCGTCTCCAAGGACTCGATGGTCTGGCCGATGGTCGCCGCGGGCGTGTCCAACGATGAGATTCGTTACGCCAAGGGCATGGCGCCCGACTGGGAGGTGGAAGACTGATGACGAATCGTCACACTCTGGCCGTGTTGGTCGAAAACAAGCCCGGCGTGCTCACTCGCGTCGCCGCGCTTTTCGCCCGCCGTGCCTTTAATATCAAGTCGCTGACCGTGGGAGAGACGGAACATCCCGAAATCTCTCGCATGACCATCATCGTGGACGCCGACTCCGCGCCCATCGAGCAGGTGGTCAAGCAGCTCAACAAGCTCATCAACGTTCTCAAGGTTGTTGAGCTTGAACCCGAAGACTCCGTCGAACGGCGTCTGCTCATGATGAAGGTCCAGGCTGACGAGACCCGTCGCACCTCGGTCCTGCAGATCGTGGACCTGTTCCGCGCACACGTCGTCGACGTGCAACCCGAGTCGGTCGTCATCGAATCGATCGGCTCCCTATCCAAGCTGGAGGCGCTGCTGCGGGCCCTGGAGCCCTACGGCGTCACCGAACTCGTCCAGTCGGGCGCCGTGGCTATCGGCCGCGGGTCGCGCTCGATCACGGATCAACTGAAGGAGAAATGAAAATGGCAGAAATCATCTACGACGACGGCGCAGACCTGTCGCTGATCCAGTCCAAGAAGGTTGCCATCATTGGTTACGGTTCGCAGGGTCACGCGCACGCGCTGAACCTGAAGGATTCCGGAGTTGACGTGGTCGTCGGCCTGCGCCCCGGTTCCTCTTCCTGGGCCAAGGCTGAGGCCGCCGGCCTTGAGGTCAAGGACGTGGCCGAGGCCGTCGCCGAGGGCGACGTCGTCTCGCTGCTGCTGCCCGACCAGGTCCAGCGCTACGTGTACGCCGAGCAGGTTGCCCCCAACCTGAAGGAAGGCGCCGCCCTTCTCTTCGCGCACGGCTTCAACATCCGCTACGGCTACATCGAGGTCCCCGAGGGCCACGACGTCGTCATGGTCGCCCCCAAGGGCCCGGGCCACAAGGTCCGCGAGACCTACACCCAGGGCAAGGGTACCCCGGACGTCGTTGCCGTTGAGGTGGACGCCTCCGGCCAGGCATGGGACCTCGTCCTGTCCTACGCGAAGGCCATCGGCGGCACCCGCGCCGGCGTCATCAAGACGACCTTCACCGAAGAGACCGAGACCGACCTGTTCGGCGAGCAGGCTGTCCTGTGTGGCGGCGTCTCCCACCTGATCCAGGCTGGCTTCGAGACCCTGGTCGAGGCTGGCTACCAGCCCGAGATCGCCTACTTCGAGGTCTGCCACGAGATGAAGCAGATCGTCGACCTCATCAACGAGGGCGGCATCACCAAGCAGCGTTGGTCCTGCTCTGACACCGCTGAGTACGGCGACTACGTCTCCGGCCCGCGCGTCATCAACGAGTCCTCCAAGGAGGCCATGAAGGCTGTCCTGGCCGACATTCAGGACGGCACCTTCGCCCGCAAGTTCATCGCAGATCAGGATAACGGCGCCCTCGAGTTCAAGGCGCTGCGCGCCAAGGAAGAGGCTCACCCGATCGAGAAGACCGGCCAGAAGCTGCGTAAGGCCTTCGGCTGGACCGACTCCGATGAGGACTACACCGAGGGCAGCGCGGCGCGCTGATCTCGCTCTCCGTTTCGGATAGCGTCACGCCCCGGCCTCGTTCCCAATGTGGGACGAGGCCGGGGCTCTTTTGTGCTCACAGGCGCGGTTACGTTCGGCAGGTTTCCGCGGGGTCAGTTCGCCGGTGCCTCGTCCGCGCCGTTCGTCCACGGAAGGGAAGTGGGGGAGAGGGCCTCCGCGTTGGAGACGGTGGAGATCGGTGCGACGATCACGAGGGAGGCAACGGCGGCCGAGGCAACGCGTGTCAGAGTTCGACGGGAGGGGCGCACGCTCATTCCTTACTGTGAAAGACTGATTGACAGGACTAGTTTACAGGTAAGTGCTTGCTGAGCAACTAGCTATGGTCTGTTCCACTGTTCAATGTCGGTCACCATGTCCTGGTGAGCCGCATTGCTTGGTGAACTGGGTTGTTTGACGGGAGAGGGGGTATTGCTGTTGGGAGGTGTGGGTGTGGGGGTTCTGTACGTGTTGCCCAGTTTGGCGGTGAAGGTCTGGCAGGCGCGTGCAGATTTCCGTAGTTCTGCGGTAATTGTCCTAGACGTTGATAAAATTGTCTGTCCTATAACTGGTTAGCGAGCATCTAAATTTGTATGATGAATCTCGTGGATAGTGAGTCATGACTCACTGACCGCTGATTGACAACCCATATCGGAAGGACCAATGATGACCCTCCGCCACTACGGGCGCGCCCTCGCGGCTGCCTCGGGAGCCGTGCTGCTCTGCGCGACTCTCTCGGTTCCCGCGCTCGCGACCCCGACCAGTGACACCGGTGCAGCTGCTCCGGTGGCGGCCTCGGCAACCGACGAAGGTTCGGCCCCCATCACCGTCACCGTCACGCGCACCGACTCCCACGGAGACAAAGTGTACGAAGGTGACCTGATCACCGTCACCGTCACCTACACCAACAACACCGACAGCGCGCTCACCGTCTTCCCGGTGGACTCGAACCTGTCCGGCGTCCTCACCACCGGCGCTCCGAACTGCCGCTGGCACAACCTTGCCGCGCACACCACCAAGCAGTGCACGACCGCCACGCACACCGTGACCGCTGACGACGTAGCGGCCGGCACTTTCACCCCGATGACCACGTGGGCGGCCACCCGTGACCGCAACGGTACCGACGTCATCGCCGGTGGCATCACCGCCAACGCCGACCCGGTGACCGTCGCCCAGGGCGATCGTCCCCCGGCCCCGGATCCGCTGGAGACCCCGCAGGACTACGCGATTGGTGACAAGGTTCGCCTCGCGTCCCCCGGCCTCGCCGGCTTCAGCTGCCACCGCATCCCGGCTCTGACCACCGCCAACAACGGCTGGATCATCGCCTCGTGGGACGGTCGCCCCAACACCTGCCAGGACGCGCCTCAGGCCAACTCCATCGTCTACCGCATCTCCAAGGACGGCGGTAAGTCCTGGACCCCGATCAAGACCGCCCTCGCCGGCACCCCCGGCGCCCAGAAGATCGGCTACTCCGACCCCTCTTTCGTCGTGGACCGCACCACCGGAACGATCTTCCTGTTCTCGGTCAAGTCATACGACGCCGGCCTCTTCCAGTCCCAGCTGGCACCGATCCTGCGGCGCGTAACATCCTGCACGCCCACGTCGTCGAGTCCCATGACAACGGCGAGACCTGGGTGAACCCGCGCACCATTACCGACCAGGTGACTGCAGGCCACACCGACCAGTGGTTTACCCGCTTCGCCTCCTCCGGTGAAGGCATCCAGCTGCGCTACGGCGCCCACGCCGGCCGCCTCATCCAGCAGTACGCCGTCGCCAACTCCGGCACCACCTCGCTCATGGCCGTCTCCGTCTACTCCGACGACCACGGCGCGACCTGGAAGCCCGGCGCGCCCACCGAGGGCAGCGCCGACGAGAACAAGGTCGTCGAGCTCTCCGACGGTCGCCTGCTCCTCAACTCGCGCACGCAGGGCACCGCCGGCCAGCGCCTCGAAGCCATCTCCTACGACGGCGGTCAGACCTGGGGTCCCTTCCGCCACAACTGGGATCTGACGGACCCGCGTAACAACGCCTCCATCGTGCGCGCCTACCCGGATGCCCCCGAGGGCTCCGCGCGTGCTCGCGTCCTGCTCTTCTCGAACGCCGACTCCTCCAGCGCCCGCGCCAACGGCACCATCCGTGTCTCCTACGACGACGGCTTCACCTGGAACGATGGCAAGGTCTTCGAGAGCGGCGAGATGGCCTACTCGACGCTGCACCCCCTCGGTGACGGCACCTGGGGCCTGCTGTACGAGTCCGGCGGCTACAAGAACATCGAGTTCATGCGCCTGGACGCCGCCTACCTCGGCCTGACCGACCCCGGCGAGGAGCCCGCTCCCGAGCCGCAGCCCACCCCGGACCCGACTCCGGAACCGCAGCCCACCCCGGACCCGAC
>CAKMQM010000107.1:0-8252 GCA_927911615.1 uncultured Xylanimonas sp. | reverse complement strand
CCTGCGCGGCTACGCTCTGCGCGTGCCCGCCGGGTCGATCGACGTCATTCGAGCGGTGAGCGGCGTCCAGGGGGCATACCCGGACGGCAACAACAACCTCCAGTAAGCGAACATCCGGCCGCCTCGCGCCGGGTGAGGCAGGTGGGGGCGCGCCATTTCTCCTAGATGAGATCCAAGACTTGGGGCGCAACATTTCTAATTACTTAAAATTAAGATAGAATTAGAAGTAATTTGATTTTGTGTGAACGGAGCAGTCATGAAGAAGCCGACCCCTCCGCCTTGTCGTCTGGCTGAACTCTATGAGAGTGTTCTCGATAGCCTCAGGGGTATGGATGAGGACCATCGTTCGTCTGTTATTCGTGCGCTAGCTGGCGGACTTGATGATCCAGAGTATCGACCGTGGGAGTATTACTTCCGTGCCGAGCCGGTGCCCGAGGGGCTCACTCGCGAGGCGTGGTGGTGTGCAGTGCGCAGTGCGCGAGCGACCACGGCCAGGCCGACGCCCTTCACGATGAAGGACACAACGCCCTTGACCTTCAATCTTCCAGATGTTCTTTTGAGTCTGAATGAGGACATTACCGCTCAGGCGCGAGGTCAGGTCGAGCTCCCAGGGGAGGTTGCAACGGAGGCTGCGCGAGACAGGTACCTCATCAACTCCCTGTACGAGGAGGCGATCACATCCTCCCAGATGGAGGGAGCCTCCACGTCGAGGCGCGATGCGAAAAAGATGCTCCGGGAGGGGAGACGTCCACAGACGCGGTCGGAGCGGATGATCCGAAACAACTTTCTCGCCCTTGAATTTGTGCGGGGGCGTCTCACGGATAAGCTCACTCCTGAGTTTGTCTGCGAGGTGCATCGGATCGTGACCGAGGGGACGCTCGATGATCCGGGCGATGCTGGCCGCCTCCAGCGGGAGGGGGAGGGCAGGGTTCGCATCTACGGGACAGAAAATGAGGAGCAACTGCTCCATGTTCCGCCGTCCGCATCGGAGCTGCCCGAGCGCCTGGAGCGTCTGTGTTCCTTTGTAAATGGCGAAGGTGAGTATGCGACGCAATATGTGCCGCCCCTCGTAAGGGCGCTCATTGTTCACTTCATGATGGGATACGACCACTACTTCGTTGATGGTAACGGTCGCACGGCCCGCGTCATTGCGCAGTGGGTGATGCTGCGTGAGGGCTTCTTTCTGATGGACTTCGTTCCGGTGTCCCGACTATTGCACAGAGCGCCCGCACAGTACGCTCGCTCATTCCTTGAGGTTGAGCAGGATGAGGGCGACCTTACCTACTTCCTGATCTGGCATGCTCGGATAATTCTGCGTGGAATCCGCGAGCTGCACGATTATCTGGCAAAGAAATCCAAGGAGCTGGATCAGGTGAAGCATCGCCTGCGCGCCACGACGCTCACGAACCGTCAGATCGGCGTCATCGAAGAAGCCTTGCGTGATCCCATGATGACAGTGACAGCGGCGGCGCATGCCAACAAATACAGGGTCACTCCTCAGACTGCGCACGCCGACCTGCGTGGACTCGAGGATGAGGGCTATTTGAGGCGTGTTCGGCGCGGCCGGAGTTTCGAGTGGTATCCGGTGTTGGATCTTCAGCGCCGGGTTGATTGTGCCCTTGAAAGGGACGGTGAGTGACAAGAGGGGAGGGGCCCGAGGGTTGCCGCGATGCGGTGGCAGTCGTCAGGGTGCGACTGTGGATATGTTCGTTGAGAAGGTATTGCTTCCATTTACTTTAAATTCAGTCTTAATTTGAAGTAAATGGATAGTGTTACTGATCTGCGCGCGTCTGTCCGCGCCCTAGATCATGTCCTTCTTCTCCATGTACTTCATGGCCAGCCAGCCGAACGGAATGCGGCCGTAGAAGGTGACGAGACGGTAGAGCAGAGCCGTCGCGATGGCGACCGACGAGGAGATGCCCGCGACCGTCAGGCCCGAGGTCAGCGCCGTTTCAACAGTACCGATACCGCCCGGCGAGGGGATGAAGGAGCCGGCCGCGTTTGCCGTCAGGTACGTGATGGACACGGTCGAGAAGTTGAGCGAACCGCCCATGGCGAGCAGGGCCGTCCAGAACGAGCCCACGTAGCCGATGTTCATCAGCAGGTTGCCGCCCACTACCGCAGCGAGGCGACGGGGCTGGCCGATGATCCACAGGAGGCGCGGGTAGACCTGCTGCCAGGTCGGCTGAATCTTCGACCAGATCCAGCGGCGCACCTTCGGCACGGCGACGATGATGCCGACCGCGACCATGACGACCGCGACGACACCCAGGATGGTGCCGTAGGGGACCGACACGGACAACGACGATCCGGCGATCACCATGACGAGGAGGAGCAGGATGATCGTGATGAGCGCCTGCGAAATCTGCATGAGCGTCACCGTCGTGACCGCCATGGCGGTCGGGACGCGGCGCTTGCGCAGGTAGCGCAGGTTGAGGGCAGCGGGTCCCACGCCGGCGGGCGCCACGATCGTAATGATCGAGGCGGCGACCTGGGCGACGAGCGTCTCGCGCAGGCTCAGCTTCTCGGGTGACAGAGCAACAAGCGGGACCGCGGAACCGACCCAGATGAGGCAGGCAAGCACGGCGGAAGCGAGCATCCACCACAGGTTCGCGCTCTTGACCGTGGTCACGATGTCGCTGAAGTTCAGCGAACCGACGACGATGAAGACGGCGATGAACGCCACCGCGATCGTGAAGATCGTGCGCGGGCGGAAACGCTGCAGGTCAGCGGTGGGCGCGGTCTCGGCCTCGGAGTCACCCACGAGGGCTGCGCGCAGGTCACCCAGCAGGTCGGAACGGCGCAGGCGCTGATTGATCTCCGCAGGAAGGACGGGCTTCTGGATGACGGGGGCGCACGCGATCAGCGTCTCCTCACCGACGCAGCGTCGGCCGCCTCGAGCGCGCGCTCGGGGCCCACGGCCAGCGCCGTCAGGACCAGCATCTGCGCGATGTCGATGGACTGGTTCAGCTCGGTGGTCGCAACCTCGCCGGATTCCCAGTCCAGCAGCCACACGTCCGACGACTCATCGACGACCACGGCCTCGGGGGTGAGAGCGCGGTGCGAAATGCCGCGCGAGTGCGCGAAGTGCAGCTGCTCCCATGCGCGGTCCAGGACCTCGTCCGAGGCGTCCTCGCCGAGCTCCGTCAGCGGAGTCGTCGGGGGCAGAGCGGACATGACAAAGATGATCGAGTCCGCGGAGGTGGCGATGCCGATCGGCTCCTGGGTGAACACGCCGGCGCGCAGCGCCTGCAGCGCCGTGAAGGCGGAGCGCTCGGCTTGCGCCTTGAGCGAGGGTGACACCCATCGGCTGATGCCGCGCAGGCGCAGGTTGTTCCACATCTCGAGGAGAGTTCCGGTCAGTTCCTGGCCGGGGTCCATGGCGATGATCTCGTAGGCTAGGCCCGTGTCGCTCCACGCCTGGTAGTGGCGGTGGTGGTCCTGGTTGGGGCGCTTCGTGACCGTGACGCCCATGTCGCCCAGGTCGGCGGGCATCTGCGTGAGGTGACCGCGCGAGTTCTCCGTGATGACCCACGTAGCCAGAGGTTCCTTGGTCGTGTCGAGGTCGGTGCGCACGATCCGTGAGGGCGTGATGCCGATGCTGAGAAGGCCCTCAACGAGCTTGGTGCCCTTTGCCCTCTGGTCGTCGTAGCCCATGACCCACCGCGAGCCGGAGCCGAATGCGCGACCCAGGAACACGGAGATGAAGGCGACGGGCAGGGTCATGGACGAGCGCAGCACGCCGAGGATGAGAATGATCCACAGGCCCGTCCACCCCCACTTGATGGCCTTCATCGACTGGGCCTCGCCGGCGGAGGTGAACAGGGCGCACAGGGTGACGATCACCAGGTTGATGGCGATCACACTGCCGGTCTGCGAGCCCTGCGTAGCTATCGCGCGGTCCACGCTCAGTGGCGCGGTCAGTTCGGAGGGCAGCAGGCCCGTCAGCAGGATGATGATCCAGCCGCCGACCGCGGCCACGAGGCTCGTCACGAGGACCTGGATGATCGCCTGGAGGCGCTTGCGCAAGGCAAGGGAGATGATCACGAGGATCGGCGTGATCAGGATGATGAGGCCCTCGACCAGGCTGACGGGCAGGATCAGGATCTTGCGGATGAGCTGGAAGCTCAGGACGTCCATGGTGACGCCGCGCGTGGTCGCGCTGGCCAGCGTGCCGATCGTCCAGATGAAGAGAATCGCGATGAGGGAGATGACGACGTCGACAAGGTCTTCGCGGCGGCGACGCACGTTCGTGATGCGGTCCGCGATGTAGACGGGGCGGGGCAGGCGCATGCGGCGCACGGGCAGGTTCGCGGCGATTTCGCCGGTAGTCGGAGACGCGGCGGATTCAATGTCCGCGTCCTTGTCGCCGGTGCTGGCCTGTGCCTCGGTCTCCGTGGTGGCCTCTGGCGCGCTGGCCTCGGCCTCGTCGGCGGGTTCCTCGGGGCTGGCAGCGGCGTCATCGGCAGTGGGCGCGGGCGGGGGAAGCACGGGATCCGCCGCGCTCTCGTCATTCGACGACGAGGCCTGGGCGCTCTGGTCGGCGTCCGCGTGGCTGGGAGGAATGCTGGGCGGCATGGCTACGGGCGCGGTCATCGTGTCCGGCGTGACGACGGGCTCCATGACCTCGGTGCGCGATTCCGAGGAAGGGACCTCCGGGGGCGGGGGAGCCTGCGGGGGTGCCCCGGCCTCGTCGATCATCCCCATGAGGGCATCCACCCCGGATGCCGAGGGGTCGGCGGAGGAATCGGGGACGAAGAGGATGTTCGTGTCCCCGACCGGAGAACCGTCGTGTGAATCCTTGCGCTTCCTCATGCCGCCTATCCTATATTCGCGGTCAACAAAGGTAGGGTTAGGGTGATACATTCCCGGCAGAAAAGGGCCCTATCGTGACCTGGTCGACACTCGTGACCGCATCAGATCCGTCGATGCTGCACACCGTTATCGAGTGGTTTAAAAATCCCGAGACTCTGCTCGTCGCCATGGGGCCGTGGGTGCTGTGGGGAACGATGCTCATCGTCCTCATCGAGTCGGGTGTCCTGTTCCCGGTGCTGCCCGGTGAATCCCTGCTCTTCACCGCAGGCCTGCTCCACGACCGCCTCGGCCTGCACCTGCCGACGCTCATCCTCCTCGTCGTCGTCGCGGCCTTCATCGGTGCGCAGATCGGCTACTTCCTGGGCGCCAAGTGGGGGCGTCGCTTCTTCAAGCCCGACGCTCGCATCCTCAAGACCGCGCACCTGGAGAAGGCGGAGCACTACTTCACAAACTACGGCGGCCGCTCGCTGGTCATCGGGCGTTTCATCCCCTTCGTGCGCACCTTCATTCCGATCGCCGCGGGCATGGCCCGCTACCCCTACCCGAAGTTCCTGGCCTTCAACACGCTGGGTGCCATCGTGTGGGGTGCGGGCTTCATCCTCGTCGGTGCGCTCCTGGGCAATGTGCCCTTCGTGCACGACAACCTGACGCTCATCCTCGGCGTCATCATCCTCGCGTCGGTCCTGCCCGTCATCATTGAGATCATGGGCAAGCGCCGCGCCGCTTCCGACAAGGAGTAATCCATGCTGGCCTGGTGGATGCTGCTCCCGACCCTGCTGGCCATGATGGTCGCCCTGGTACTGCCGGGCTTCATGTGGCTGCGGGCGGGAGGCCGTTCGTCGCTCGTTGCGATCGGTGCGGCACCCGCGTTCACCTTTGGCCTGATCACGATCCTGTCGGTCGCCTACCCAGCGCTCGACATCGAGTGGGAGCCCTCAACGGCGCTGCCGATCCTCGGCATGAGTGCCCTGGGAGGCGCCGGCGCGTGGAGCCTGAGCTTCTTCCGCCGCAGCAACGACGGATTCTCCTTGAGGGGAGTCCCCCTGCGCGAGGCGATCGGCGTACGCAAGCCGATCGGCGGACGCCAGGCCGCGATCCGCGCGGCCACGTGGGGAGCAATCCTGGTGGGCTTCGTCCTCGCGGCGTTGCCCCTCGTGATGGGCGCGGCCCCATCGAACCCCGTCCAGCAGTGGGATCCGACGTTCCATCAGAACGGCGTGCACGCGATGCTGTACGGCAAGAACGCCAGTCCCTTCGGTGGCCTCCACGAGCTGTACGGCGGCCGCAACGTCTACTATCCGACGGGCTGGCACGCCTTCGTCTCGCTGTTCGCGCGCTACGACTCGGTCGTCCAGGCCTCGAACGTGTCTTCGCTGGCGCTCATGGCCGTGTGGGTGATCGGCCTGGCGGCGCTCGTCTCGGTGCTGACCGCCTCGCGCAGTGCGATCATGGCGGCGCCCATCATCGGCGGCATGCTGCTCAATATGCCCGCCGATGCACTCACCATGTACAACCAGTGGCCCAACTCGACGGGCACTGCCCTGGTGCCGGGTCTGGCGGCCATCGCGATCGTCGCGGGGCGCAGGCTGGTCGCCGACCTGCGTGCGGGCGATGGGCTGCGTGCTTTCCTGCGCCGTATCCCGCAGGCGATCTTCCTCCTCATCGGTGCCATCGGCCTCGTCGGCGCGCACCCGAGCGCCGCCTTCTCGATCCTCGCGTTCCTGATCGCGCCGCTCCTCGCCTCCATCGCGTCCCTCGCCCGACGCGCCTACGGTCGCGGTGGACGAGGCCAGCTCGTCGCCCTCGCGTGGGCTGCCCTCGCGCTTGTCGTCATCGCCGCGCCGCTCCTCGCGCTGTCGTCGTCGAAGATTCGGGCCATGGGCAGTTACAACCGCAAGGGCAGTAACTGGGGCGACGCCTTCATGCACGCCTTCCTGCCCTACCCGCCCTTCTCGAACACATCCGGCAACATTCAGTGGACGATCGTCCAGTTCATTCTCCTGATCGTCGGTATCGCGGCGACTGCTCGCCTGTACTTGCTGTTCCGTCGCAGGGATCCCCTCGAGCGTGCCGCCGAGCGCGCTGGTCTCACCGATGAAACTGATGTGGACGCGGAGGAGGGCGCTCTGGCCTCGGCCCAAGAGATCGAGGAGTCCGAGGAGGAGGCGCAGCCCCTGCCGTGCTGGCCCCTGTTCTCCTACGCGATCCTTGCAGCCCTCACCGCCCTGGCGTACTCGCCCGACTCGGCGCTGCGCACCTACCTGCTGGCCCCCTGGTACAAGGATGCCCGTCGCATCATGGGCGTCGAAGACATCGCGCTGACCATCCTCATGGCGGTTGGTGTCGCCGCCATCGTTCGCCTTATCCACACTGCCTGGACGAGGTCGCTGCAGCGGATTCTCGCCGAACGTGGAGCCGATGACAACATTGAGGCGCCGCGTTGGCCGATCCAGTTCGCCGTCGGTCTGCTCGTGCTGGTCCTCTCCGGCTTTGGTGCCATCGACGCGCGAAATGCGGCGGTCGCCCAGGTGTATGACCCGACTCGCCTGGGGAAGCCGGGCATGGCCACGATCGGTGAGCTCGCGATGCTGCGCCGCATGCCGTACACGACCGCCCCCGACGCGCTCATCCTGGGCGACCCGATCGCGGGCGCTGCATACTCCGAAATAATCGGCGGACGCAAGGCCGTCTTCCCGCAGCTGAACACCGCTAACAAGGATGTGGCCTCGCAGAAGATCCTCATCCAGCATTTCCACGATATCGGGACCGACCCCGAGGTGTGCGAGGTTGTGCGCAGGCTCGGCATCACGCACTTCTACGAAGAAGAAGACGGCTACTACTACAACTTTACGCGAGCCTCCCGTCACCCCGGCCTCTACAACGTCGACACGTCCACCGGCTTCGAGCTGGTTGACGCGGGCGGCACCGCGAAGCTGTGGAAGATCACCGCGTGCGGCGAGGTGACGCCGGGCGGTGGACGCGAGGCCTTCGTGACCGGCGTGACAGGCGACCGCGACTGACGATCGGCCTCGGAACCCGCGCGATTGGCCACAATGCGCCCCGTCCTCGAAACGAGGCCGCGCCACTCCCTTCGCTCTCGTTACCCTTGACACCATGACGACGAACATTCCCGGCCCCGCGCCCCTCGGTGACAAGCTTCGTATCGCCTTCCTCGGCCCCTTCGGCACGTTTACCGAGCAGGCCGTCCACCAGGTCGCGCCCGCCGGAGCGATCCTCATGCCCATGACGAGTGCCCCGCAGGCGCTCGCGGCCGTGCGCCGCGGCGAGGCCGACCGTGCCGTTGTCCCGATCGAAACTCCATCGAGGGCGGCGTCAATGCGACGCTCGATTCGCTCTCGCACGGCGACCCCCTCGTTATCGTCGCAGAGATGCACGTGCACGTGGTCTTCCAGCTGGCCGTCCTGCCGGGTACTCGT
>CAKMQM010000106.1:0-2591 GCA_927911615.1 uncultured Xylanimonas sp. | reverse complement strand
ACGCCAACCACCCCCTCCGAGGAGGAGGAAGAGGCCACCGACGAGGCCCAGTCCGGCGAGACCGAAGCCCACGACCATGATCATGAGGCCACGACCACGAGGGCCACGAGCACCACCACGACATGAGCGCGGACCCGCACTTCTGGCTGGATCCCACCCGCATGGCGCATGCCGCAACCCTGGTGGGCGACAAGCTCGCCGAGGCTGACTCCGCCCACGCCGACGTCTACAAGGCGAACGCAAAGGCCCTGGCCGAGGAGCTCAACACCCTGAGCGACACCCTGGTCACCAAGACCTCGAGCTGCAAGGTCAAGACCTTCGTCACCGCCCACACCGCCTTCGGTTACCTGGCGGACCGCACGGGCCTGACCCAGGTCGGCATCTCCGGCCTCGACCCCGAGTCTTCCCCCTCCCCCGCGCGTCTGGCTGAAATCGCCCAGATCGCCAAGGAGCAGGGCGTGACGACGATCTTCACCGAGGCCCTCATCGACCCCAAGGTTGCTCAGACCCTGGCCGACGACCTCGGCATCACGACGGCCGTCCTGGACCCGATCGAGTCCCAGACCGACGCGTCCAAGGACTACGCCGCGACGATGAACTCCAACATTGACGCCCTGACGAAAGCCCTCGACTGCCAGTGACAACGACTGACAACCCCACGACGCGGGAGCTCCTTCGCGGAGGCGACCGCCGTCGTGCGTCTCGACAACCTGCACGTGGCCTGGGATACAGACCTGATCCTCCACGGGATCTCGCTCGATATCCCCGCCCGGCCCAGACGGTGGCGATCACAGCTCGAACGGATCGGGCAAATCCACGACCCTGAAGGCCCTGCTGGGCACCGCGCCCATCACGAGCGGCGACGCCCAGCTCTTCGGTCGCTCGATTTCCACTCGCCGCCGCGTGCCGTGGAACAAGATCGGCTACGTGCCCCAGCGCATCTCCTCGGGCGGCGCGATTAGCGCCAGCGCGATCGAGGTCGTGCGATCCGGCCTGCTCGGGCCTCGTCGCCTGTGGGCACTGCCGGGCGACACGGCGAAGGCTCTGGCCGCCCTCGAGCGCGTCGGCATGGCCCACCGCGCCCATTCCCCCCTCAACATCCTCTCGGGCGGGCAGGCCCAACGCGTCCTCATCGCGCGCGCCCTCGTACGCCGACCCGAGCTGCTCATCATGGACGAGCCGATGGCAGGAATCGACGCAACATCGCGAGCGCGCCTCGCGCAGATCGTCGCCGAGGCCAAGGCGGAGGGGACGACGATCCTCATCGTCCTGCACGAGCTGGGCGAGCTCGGCCCGCTCCTGGACCGCGAGCTGCACATCAGCGCCGGACACGTCTCCTACGACGGCCCTCCCCACATCGAGGACGATCACGAACAGCACCACGGCGGCGGCGACCACTGCCACCCGACAACCGAGCCCGGCACCGCTACGGTCGACCACGGCCTCGTGAGCGGAATCTAGACGGGAGCGACACATGATTGACGCACTGACGACCCTCCTGTCCTCGCAGATGATGCAGCGTTCGCTGCTCGCCGCCCTGATCGTCGGCCTCACCGCCCCGATCATCGGCACCTATCTGGTCCATCGGCGCCTGGCGATGCTCGGCGACGGCATCGGCCACATCTCTCTGACCGGTGTCGCGCTGGGATGGCTGGCGGGCACGTTCGCGAACGTGAGCCCCGCCGACTCGTGGGCAATCCCCGGCGCGGTCATCATCTCCCTCGCTGGGTGCGATCACGATCGAGCTGGTCCGCCAGAGCGGTCGCACGTCCGGCGACACGGCCCTGGCCATGCTGTTCTACGGCGGCATCGCCGGCGGTGTCCTGCTGATCGGCCTGGCGGGCGGCACCTCCGCTCAGTTGAACTCCTACCTGTTTGGCTCGATCTCGACCGTGCGATGGAGCGACATTACGCTCATCACGGGCCTCGGGATCGCGATCGTGGCGCTCGGCGTGGGTCTGGCTCCCGCGCTCTTCTCTGTGACCAACGACGAGGACTTCGCGCGCTCGACGGGCTGCCCGTGCGCACGCTGTCCCTGCTCATCGCGATCCTGTCGGCACTGACCGTGGCCGTCGCGATGCGAGTCGTCGGCTCGCTGCTGGTCAGCGCGCTCATGGTCATCCCCGTGGCAATCGCACAGCTCGGAGCGCGCTCGTTCCGCTCCACGATGGGAATCGCGATGGCTCTCGGCGTCATCATCTGCACGTGCGGCCTGTCGCTGACGTACTTTGTCGATCTGTCGCCCGGTGCGACCATCGTTGTGGGCGCGATCGGCCTGTACGCGATCGGATTTACGATCCGGGCTATTGTGGACCGTATCCGCAGGGTGCGCAGGCTTCGCGCAGCCCGCGGCCACAACCAGCATCCGGAGCGCGAACACCTCGCTCACGCAGACGCATCATGACGGAGGGAACACCATGCAGCGCATGACGAAGCAGCGTCAGGCGGTCCTCGATGAGCTGACCCGTGTCAGCGACTTCCGCAGCGCCCAGCAGATCTTCGAGGACCTGCACGTCCAGGGGCAGCGCGTGGGTCTGGCGACCGTGTACCGCTCGCTCCAGAGCCTCGCGGATGACGGCCGCGTCGACACG
>CAKMQM010000105.1:0-9499 GCA_927911615.1 uncultured Xylanimonas sp. | reverse complement strand
CGCTCGGTGGGGCAGCGTTGTTCATCTGGGTAGTCCTGCGGGTGAGCCGATGGGTCTACGAGGAACTCAGGTGAGGAAGGAGGTGAGAAGGATGGTGAAACCTGTGATTGGAACGGGCATCAAACTGGGCAAGCCTCGCGTACCCAATGAGCGCGTGAAGCGCTCTGAAAAGCTCGACGGTAAGGTTCCTGAAGGCGAGGACGTTGCCGCTTACCAGCGCGGCGTCATGGGCCAGATCGCGAGCCTCATTTGGGGCTCTGATGAGGAGCCCAAGCCGTGAGTACGAGGAAACAAGACCCCGGCTACCGTGAGGTAACCGGGGTCTTGTTGTTATAACGATCTGTAGATAAAGAAGCCACCATCAGGGGCATCCGCGACGGTGTAGTCGAATTCTTGGTCATGGATCCATGCGTCCCAGTTGAAGTAGCGCTGCGCCTCCTCAGGCCATCCGTCAATTAAGCCGATGTCCTCAGCGAATTGGGGTACTCGCCCAATCTATACCAAGGGATGTGAGACCGATGATTACAACCACCGCAATGATGTTTATTGGGACGTTGTGATGACGAAGCCCCGTAGCGGGTTACGAACCACGCTACGGGGCTTTGTGCGATCGGTTGATCAGCAGACGCTACGGCCTTCGATGATGACGCAGCCAGGTCGATCCGCCTGTCCGGGGCCGAAGTCGATGCGACCATCACCCGAGCCAGAGTTGTTGGCCGGAGGGTTGGGCGCAGGCACAGGAGCTGGAGGGGTGTAGGAAGATCCACCCGAGTAGCTCGGGCTGTTCGAGCCGCTGTTGCTACCACCGTTGTAACCGTACGAGGGGGCGGGGGCGCTGCTGTTGCCGTTGTCCGTCGACGCACCCTGCTCAGGTGCACTGCTTGCGGCCTTCGCATCCTGGTAGGTGGCGATAGCCTCCTGTAGCGATGCCACGGAAGCCGTCACTTCAGCAGCCTTCTGCTCAATGGTCTTCGCCTTCTCGATAGAGGCCACAGCCTCGTCGTAGGTGCCCGTGGTGACAGTGGTCGATGCCGAGTGCGAGTCAGCCTCGGCCTGCTTCAGCGCATCGTAGGCAGCCTTGACAGTGGTATCGCCCTGGAGGGAGGTGTCGCCATCAACGACGGCAAGCTGATCAGTCGCACCCTTCTGGGCAGCAGCAAGATCACTCTTCGCCTTGTCCATGGAGGTCTTCGCCTCCTCGGTGGCCTTGTCGAGACGGTACTTGTCGACAGTCTCGGTGAAGGTCTTTGTCTGAGCCTTCAGGGCCTCCAGGTCTGCTGCGCGCGCATCCGTGAGAGCCGTCAGCGCCGTGAGGTCATCACGAGACTGGCACTGCGGCGCAGTGTCGTCATCGTGAGCAGTCACAGCGTTGATCGTCTTGCCAAGAGCGTTGATCGCCTTCTGGCCGTCAGCAGAGAGTTCGAAGTCGTCCGTGTGAGCCAGGCGCTTGTCCTCTTCGCCGCTCTTTTCGTGAGTCATGACGGTATCAAGGGCCGCGCGGGCGTCCTTCACCGCCTTGTCGAGGTCGGCCTTCTGGTCAGCGAAGAGTTCGCTCTGGACGGTGCAGTCGCGGGCGACCGCGTACTGGTTGTACGCGAAGCCGCCGCCGCCGACACCTGCCAGGACGAGAGCAAGCGCAGCGCCAGCGGCGATGATCTTCGTCTTCTTGGACCAGGTAGCGGGGTTGAGACGGGCGAGCTTGTTCTCGCGAGTCTCTGTGGAGTCATCTTCTGCCACCAAGACACCCCTCCTTTACTTCTTCGAGTAGATCTCACCGCGCCAGTGAGGTTGATCTGGGATCGAGATGCTTCCATCATCACCAACAAAGCCAGTCAACGACCCCTTAGAGCTCACCCCAACGAGCGTAAGCGTTGCACCCGAAAGCGACCATGAGCAGTCCTCATCCACTTCAAGGTCTAGCCCCTCATCCGGATCATAATCCTCCGTATAACCACACTGACCGTCCGATTTCAGCAACAAGGCCGTATCACCGGCAGTACCAAAATACGTACCTTCAATGGAATTACCTCCCGAACAGCCTACAAGAGAGACACTTCCGAGAATGAGAAGACTGGTTGTCAAAGCAATAGGGCGGCGCATAGGACACTCCTTGAATATCTGGAATCGCCTGTAGATTCAAAATAACTATACAGGAACATATCGCTTCCATAGAAGCGATCAGTACCTGGAACTGGTGGGTGCCAGTATCAATGATGGACTAGGTGAGTGACGGACCAACACGGACTTTGAGATCGACGCTCGGCGCGAACCTACGTACCGAGCGCCATCGTCGCAACCTCACGCAGGAAGCCCTCGCCGAGCAGCTCGACATGACCTCCCGCTATCTTGCGGGGATCGAGCGTGGAGAGCGTAATCTCACGCTCGACTCCATCGAGACTCTCGCAGAGCAACTCGATGTCGACCCTCATTCCTTGCTAAAGCGCCCGTAGCGGTAGCGCAGCACGGTCGGGCTCGCTGCGAGGGCAGATGCCGCCGTCGTCCACAACATTCCCTCGAAACGGACAAGCTCACGGACATGGATGGCGATCGCCTCATCCACCGCGTCACGCAACAAGGCGAGGTCCCGAAGCTCGCCCTCCCCCATAGAGAGGTTGGGGTCATCAATATCGGAGCGAAACGCGGCCACATGAGCTCTCGCCTGCTCGAAGCTACTCACAATCACCCTCCTCAACAATCCCGGAACACATAGACACCACCGTCAGGGGCATCCAGAACCGTGTAATCGAAACGAGCATCACGCTCATACGCTCCTTCGTCGAAGTAGCGCACAGCGTCTTCGGGCCATCCTTCCTGGAGCAGCTCGATCTCCTCCGCGAGGTACTCGCCGAACGTGGACCAGGTGCCCAGGTAACGATCGTCGAACGAATCGAGGTCAGGGATACCGTGCGCATCTGCGAAGTGACCGCCATTCTCGGTCCACGCCAAGAAGGCAGCCCACCTTTCCTCCCCGACCTCAGCGAAGACATCGCCCCAGAGCTGAGCCGTTGAAGGAGGCATCTCACCGATCCGGGAAGGCAGCCCTTCATGGTCAAACACCCAGAGTTCCTCGTGAGCAGTCTCCCATTCATGGAGATCAGCAGGCGTGATGGACAAGGCATTCTCGGCGCGGGTCCAGACACCGCGCAGAACACCAGCGGTGAAACAGGCCAGACAGCCCACCCACACGGACGGACGAGTGCCTATGTGCGTCGTGAACAGCGATGGAAACATGACAACCTCCCGAGCAAGGCGGAGGCCGGGACGGGCAGTCCATTCTCAGTAAGGACGCACGACATCGCCCCGACCTCCGGGAGATCGCTCGGGACGCGGTAGCGGCCTGGGATGAAACATAGGGAATAACCTAGGGAATCGGGCTGATCTACCTATGCAAAAAGGCGGAATACCAACA
Organism: uncultured Xylanimonas sp.; assembly: GCA_927911615.1. GTDB lineage: Bacteria > Actinomycetota > Actinomycetes > Actinomycetales > Actinomycetaceae > Pauljensenia. Next base: position 6,090 of record CAKMQM010000105.1, on the reverse strand, counting down.
ACTTTTCGTTGATATTCCGCCCTTTGTCGGAGCCGCCTGTGGGAATCGAACCCACGACCTATTCATTACGAGTGAATCGCTCTGCCGACTGAGCTAAGGCGGCCGCGCCTGCCGTTCCACCGTTTCCGGGGCGTGCAGGCAACGGCACAACTCTACTGGACGAATCGCGCCGAGCGCAAACCAGGACACCCCACCATAGGGATGTCGTGAGTCACGTCCCTACTGGCACATGAGGCCGTCGGTGGGCACGGTTCCCTTCACGAAGTAATCTTCGACGGCGCGCGTGACGCACTGGTTGGCGCCGCGGCGGTAGGCGGTGTGGTTCCAGCCTTCGACGGTGACGAGGACGCCGCTGGCGAGCTGGCCCGACAGGCCCTGAGCCATCGAGTAGGGGGTCGCCGGATCGTGGGTCGTACCGATGACGACGATGGGATCGGCTCCCTGCGCGGTGATGCGCGAGCGGGGCGCGTGCTTCGTGGGCCACGCCTCGAGGCCGGCGACGGGTAGCCCACGTACTTGCCAAGGATCGGCAGTTCGTTCTTGAGGGTCTCCACCTGGGCGGCCCACTCCTCGATGGTGCCTTCGGGTGGGTAGTCGAGGTTGTTGATCGCGTTAATCGCGTCGAAGGAGTTGTCCTGGTAGGTACCGTCGGGGTTGCGTGAGTTCAGCGTGTCAGCGATGGCGAGCAGGCCGCTGCCGTCGCTCTTCTGCCAGGCCATGCCGAAGGCCTGGGTGAGCTGGGGCCACCACTGGGTGTTGTACATGGCGCCGGTGAGCGCGGTGACGGCCAGGTTTTCGGTGAGCGGACGGTTCGGGTCGTTCGTGCGCATCGGGTTGTCCTCGAGGGAGTCGAGGAACGAGCGCACGGTCTCGATGCCTTCCTGGAGGTTGCGTCCCATCGGGCAGGTGGCCTGGGTGGCGCAGTCGGAGATCCAGTGCTGGAGCGAGGCGTCGAGGCCTCGCATCTGGAGGGCGGAGACCTCGTTGACACTGAGGGTCGGGTCGAGGGCACCATCAAGCACGAAGCGACCGACGCGCTCAGGGAAGAGGCCCGCGTAGGTGGCGCCGAGGAAGGTGCCGTAGGAGTATCCGAGGAGGTTGAGCTTCTCCTGGCCGAGGACCGCGCGCACCATATCGAAGTCGCGGGCAGCGCTCACGGTGTCGATGTGCTCGTACAGGCTGCCAGAGTGTTCGCGGCACCCCGCGGCAACCTCTTGGGCGTCCTCATGGGCAGCGGCGACCGCGGACTGCGGGGACTCATCGCCGGTATCGACGTCCTCGTCCTCTCCGGCGTTACGCTCGTCGCGTTCGGCGTCGGTCGTGCAGAACACGGGGGTCGAGTCGCCGACGCCACGCGGGTCGAGGGCCACGATGTCGTAGGCCTTGACGACGGCCTCGCCGATTCCCTGCGTCGCGTAGTAGGGCAGCGAGGAGACGACGGCACCTCCGGGGCCGCCCGGGTTGATGAACAGGGCGGGCGCGTTCTCGGTGCCGGAGCGGTGGATCGCGAGCGCGAGCGTGATCTGGTCGCCGTCAGGGTTCGACCAGTCGAGCGGCGCCTTCAGGAAGGCGCACTGGTACTCGCTGGCGTCCGAGGAGTTCACGCCCTGGAACGTGTCGAAGGTGCCGTCGGCGCACACGCCCCACTCGATCGCCTGGTCGTAGTAGGCCTGCACGGACCCCGCGGATACGGGGATCGGCGCGGACGTGGCCGAGGCCGTCGTCGAGGGGGCCGGTCCCCTGCGTTGGGTTCCGTAGTAGCCGACGACGGTCAGGACGATCGCGACGACGGCGAGGACTGCGACGGCGCAGGCCGCAATGGAGCGTGTCTTCATGGCCCCGATTGTAACGGAGAAACGCCGGGTCAGTTTTCAGGCTTGGGGGCGCAGCGAAATCGCCATGTCTTCCAGGACCAGCAGGGGGTTGCCGTTTGACACGAGGCGCTTGCGCGCAGTCTCGATGTGGTCGACGCGCGCGAGGGTCTGACGAGGCGTGGAGTCCTGGGCGATCTGGTGCACGAGGTCGGACAGGTCCGTGTTGATGAGTTCGCCGTCCCCGCCCACCTGGACCATGAGGACGTCGCGGTAGATCGCAAGCAGGTCGATGAGGGCGCGGTCGATCGCGTCGGTGAGGGCGCGCTTGGAGCGGCGCTTCTGGTCCTCCTCGAGCTGGCGGATCATCGTGCGCGAGGCCTTGGTGGCGCTCTCGCCCTCGTCCATGCCGAGCTGGCGCATCAGTTCGGCCTTTTCGCGGGCGTTTCGTTCGCTGACCTGCGCGTCGGCTTGGGCTTTCGCGGTCTCGAGGAGGCGGTCGGCGGCCATGACGGCCTCGCCGACGCTGCGCACGGAGGCGGGCGCGGTGATGATGGCTCGGCGGCGTTCGCGCATCTGAGGGTCGCGGGCGAGCGCGCGCGCCAGGCCGATGTGCGATTGGGCGGCACGAGCGGCCTCGAGGGCGACCTCGGGGGTGGCGACGCCTTCGCGCACGAGCAGGTCGGCGACCGCGCTGGCGGTGGGGATACGCAGGCCGAGGTGGCGGCAGCGCGAGCGGATCGTGGCGATCATGTCCTCGGGGCTGGGGGCGCACAGCAGCCACACGGTGTGCTCGGGCGGCTCCTCGATGGCCTTGAGCAGGGCGTTCGCGCCGGACTCGCCGAGGCGGTCCGCGTCCTCGACGACGATGACGCGCCACAGTCCCTGGGAGGGCGACGACTGCGCCTGCAGCACGAGGGAACGGGCGGTCTCCACGTTAATGATCGAGGTCTCGGTGGCCGCGAAGACGACGTCGGCGTTCGTACGGCCCATCGTCGTGCGGCATCCGGCGCACTGGCCACACCCCACGGTTTCGCCCGTGCACTGCAGGGCGGCCGCGAAGGCGCGGGCTGCGACGGAGCGGCCCGACCCGGGAGGGCCGGTGATGAGCCAGGCGTGGCTCATGGAACGCGCGTCGTCGGAGGCGCGAGAGCCGCCACGGGAGGCGACGATCGCGCGGGCGGACGCCGCGGCCTCGCTGAGCTTAGCGACCGCCGCGTCCTGTCCGACGAGCGAGGACCAGACGCTCATCATTCATCCCAGAGCGCGCCCTGGGATTCGCCCAGGGCTCCCACCATGGTGGCGGGCTTGCGGGCGCTGCCCTTGTCCGCGCTCTTTTCGCTCGGGTTCTCAGCGGCCTCGGGGGCCTCGGGAACCTCAGAGGACGAGGCCGGGGCCTCCTCAGCCGGCACGGGCACTGCATCGTCGGCCTCGTCGATCGTCACCGAGCCACCTTCGAAGCGCTCGACGAGGACGCCGCGGATCTCAGAGAAGACCTCGTCGACCGTGCCCACCGCGTCGATGACGACGATGCGGTCGGGCTCGGCGTCCGCGAGGCGCAGGTACTCGTGGCGCACTCGCTCGTGGAAGTCCATGGACTCGCGCTCCATGCGGTCCGGGGCGTCGGTGCGGCGGCGCGCGCCGACCTCCGGTGGCAGGTCCAGGAGGAAGGTCAGGGACGGGTACAGGCCACGGGTCGCCCACGCGGACAGGGAGGCGATCTCGTCCACACCGAGGGAGCGGGCCGCACCCTGGTAGGCCAGGGGAGGAGCGATGTAGCGGTCCCCCAGCACGACCGCGCCGCGCTCAAGAGCGGGGGCGATGACCGTGGCGACGTGGTAGGCGCGGTCGGCCGCGTACAGGAGGGCCTCCGTACGTGCGTCGACGTCCTCGGGGCCGTTTTGCACGAGGCGACGGATCTCCGTGCCCAGCTCTGTGCCGCCCGGCTCGCGGGTGACGATGACCTCGCGGCCACGGCTCTCGAACCAGTCGCGCACGGACTGGATCTGCGTGGACTTCCCCGAGCCGTCGCCACCTTCGAAGGTGATGAACACTCCTCGCGCTGTCATCAGCTGTCCTTCTTCGTCGCGGCCTTCTTGGTGGCCGTCTTCTTCGCGGTGGTCTTCTTCGCGCTCATCTTCTTGGTCGTCGTCTTCTTCGCGGCCGTCTTGCGCGTGCGCTTGGGGGCGGGGCCCTTGGCGCGCTTGTCGGCGAGGAGCTCGTAGGCGCGCTCGGCCGTCAGGTCCTCGACCGTCTCGGCGCGCGGCACCGTCACGTTGGTCTCGCCGTCCGTCACGTAGGGGCCGAAGCGGCCGTCCTTGACGGTGACCTTCTTGCCCGAGATCGGGTCCTCGCCGAACTCGCGCAGCGGCGGGCGGGCCGTGCCGCGGCCGCGCGTCTTGGGCTGGGCGTAGATGGCCAGGGCCTCGTCCAGGGTGATGGTCAGCAGCTGGTCTTCGGAGGCCAGCGTGCGCGAGTCCGTGCCCTTCTTCAGGTAGGGGCCGTAGCGGCCGTTCTGCGCGGTGATGACCTCGCCCGAGGCCGGGTCCGTGCCCACCTCGCGCGGCAGGGACAGCAGCGCCAGGGCGTCCTCGAGGGTGACCGTCGCGATGTCCATGGTCTTGAACAGCGAGGCGGTGCGAGGCTTGGCGGCGCTCTTCTTCGCCTTCTTCGCCCCGTCCTCGGCAGCCTCGGCAGCCTCGGGCAGGACCTCGGTGACGTAGGGGCCGTAGCGGCCGTCCTTGACGATGATCGTGTGACCGGTCGCGGGGTCGACGCCCAGCTCGCGGCCATCGTCGGCGGCGCGGGAGAAGAGCTGATCCACCAGCTCATCCGTCAGCTCGTCGGGGGCAACCTCCGGCGGCACGTTCGCGCGCGTCCCGTCGGCCTTTTCCATGTAGGGGCCGTAGCGGCCCACGCGCAGCGTCACGCCGCGACCCAGGTCGATCGAGTTGACGGCGCGCGCGTCGACGTCATCGCCCAGGGAGGCAACGTCGTGGCGCAGACCGCCGTTCTCGCCCGTGCCGTCGGGGCCGAAGAAGAAGCCGGACAGGAACTCCGTGCCGTTCTCCTCGCCCGCGGCGATACGGTCCAGGTCGCCCTCCATCGAGGCCGTGAAGTCGTAGTCGACCAGGTTCGCCAGGTTCTCCTCGAGCAGGCGCGTCACGGAGAACGCCAGCCATGTGGGCACCAGGTACTGGCCGCGGTGCGTCACGTACCCGCGGTCCCCGATCGTCTGGATGGTGGCCGCGTAGGTGGAGGGACGGCCGATGCCGAGCTCCTCCATGGTCTTGACCAGCGTGGCCTCCGTGTAGCGGCCCGGGGGCTGGGTCTCGTGGCCGTCCGGGGTGGCCTCGGTCAGCGTCGCGGGATCCCCCTCGGTGACGTCCGGCAGGGTCTTCTCCGCGTCGTTCTTTTCCGCGTCGTAGCGCCCCTGGTCGCGGCCCTCCTGGTAGGCCAGGCGGAAGCCCGGGGAGGTGATGACCGTGCCCGAGGCCGAGGACAGCACGTCGTGACGCTTACCCTCCACCTCGATGCCGGTGAGCACGCGGATCGTCGCCGTGTAGCCGAGAGCGTCGGCCATCTGCGAGGCGACCGTGCGCTTCCAGATCAGGTCGTACAGGGCCAGCTGCTGCTTCGACAGGGAACCAGCCACCTCGCCCGGCGTGCGGAAGTGGTCGCCGGCGGGACGGATCGCCTCGTGGGCCTCCTGTGCGCCCTTCGAGGTGGTGCCGTACAGACGCGGGGACTCGGCCACGGCCTCGGCCCCGTAGAGCTGAGTGGCCTGCTCGCGGGCGGCGTGAATCGCCTGGCTGGACAGGGCCGTGGAGTCGGTACGCATGTAGGTGATGTAACCGGACTCGTAGAGGGACTGGGCGGTGCGCATCGTCGAGGACGCGTTCCAGTGCAGCTTGCGCGAGGCCTCCTGCTGGAGGGTCGACGTCGTGAAGGGGGCGGCCGGGCGGCGGCGGTAGGGCTTGCGGGTCACCGAGTCGATGACCGAGGCCGGGGCGTCCGACAGCGCCTGCGCGTAGGCGTGGGCTGTGGCCTCGTCCAGGTGGAGGACGCCGGCCTTGGCCGCCTTCGCACTCAGCTCGCCCTTCTCGCTGAAGTCGGAGCCGGTCGCGATCGAATGGCCGTCCACGGAGGAGACGCGCGCGCCGAAGGCCTGGCCCGCCGACGTGAACGCCGTGTCGATCCGACCAGTACTGGGCGCTCACGTGCGCCATGCGCTCACGTTCCCTGGCGACCACGAGGCGCGTGGCCACCGACTGCACGC